>JAGRNP010000002.1 GCA_020440705.1 bacterium
TGATGCCCAGCGAGTCGGGCGCGACGACGGCGCCCGCAGGGCGCGCCCAATCGAAGAGGAAGCCACCGAACCGGAGACCCCGCACCGTGAGGTAGTCGGCCTCCGCGGGAGTGAGCTTGCGGTCGAAGGTCACCGCGAGTTCCTGCAGCGGACCCTTGAGCTGAGCCCGCGGATCCGTCTCGCCGTCCTCGACCGGGAGGCCGGAGGCATCGGTCATCATCGTCGTCATCTGCAGGGGCGTGTAGGGGTCGATGGAGAAGGGGACGTCCTCGTTGTAGTTCGGACTCGCCATGCGCATCACGTAGTCGCCCGCGGGCAACGGCGCCCCCTCCAGCTGGAACGTCCACCCGAACGTCACCGTACCGCTGTGGTTGCCCTGCCAGAAGGTGCCCAGACGGGTGGTGCCCGTCGCGTCGTACACGCCGAGGTCGACCGCGGCGTAGGTGTCCAGATTCACGCTCACCGGCAGGTTCACCTCCTTGCCGTCGATGACGGTGCCCGACTGCAGGGAGAGGTCGTCGCCGCAATTGATGGCGATGATGTCTTCGATGATGCCATCGGGCCCCACCAGGGTGGCGAGGTAGATGCCGGGTGCGAGGAGTTGGCCTGCGTCATCGCGACCGTCGAACATGAACAGATGCTCTCCGGCGGCCAGCTGGCCATCGAAAAGGGTCCGCAGCGGCAGACCGGTGAACGGGGCGCCCACGTCGAGACGCACGGTGGCGGTCTCGTAGAGCCTGAACGTCATCTCGAGGTTGCCTTCGGCCGGGCAGAAATGCCCGCTGAGGAAGCCGGATTGGGCGGCGACGTTGGTGGCCAGGAGGCACGCGCCGAGCAGTGCGACGGCCATGGTGCGGCGAGTGGGCATGACGATCCTTCCCCCGGAGGTTCGGCCTGGGTCATGAGACATATGACTATACCACACCGGCCACGCGGGCGGTGACGACCGTCATCAGCACCGACGCGGGCAGGGGAGCCGGGGGCGCCCGGGTGTCAAGGCGCCCGCGCGAATCCCGCTAAAACAGCCCCGGATCGTGCCGAAGACTAACGAAAGCGTTCCTCTGCGAACGTCTTCGCCCATCACGCTGCAAGGGAGAACCGCCAGATCATGTCCACGCCCGGAAACCCGCCGGCGCAGGCCGAAACCCGCTGGCGCGAGGAGAATCGGCGCCATTCGGCGGACCGCAGACGCCTCGAGCGCCAGTCCATGCGGAACTGGTACCTGCTGGCGTCGATCTGTGCGCTCAGTTCGATCGGCCTGCTCATGGCCGTCACGCCCGCCCTCAAGGGGCCCCTGCGCGAGTTCTGGCCCGGCGCCCGCACCGACATCGTCCTGATCGCCGGGCTGGGCGGCTCGATCCTGCTGCTCGTCCTGTACCTCACCACGCAGCAGATCAAGGTCACGCGCATGCGGTACCAGGTGCAGGCCATGGAGAACGTCGCCGGCGAGCGCCAGAAGCAGAACGCCATCCGGCTGCACGCCCTGCTGAACGTGACGCGCATGATGGGGGCGATCTCCGAGCCCATGAAGCTCTTCCAGGGCGTCACGAGCACCTGCCTCGAGGTCTTCGACTGCCAGCAGGCCAGCCTGATGCTGGTCAGCGCCGACGGCACGCGCCTCGAGATGAAGGCCGCCTCGGGCCACCGCGACACCGCCGCCCTGATGGACGTGGCCCAGCCCATCGGCGAGGGCATCGCCGGCTACGTGGCGAAGACGCGCACGCCGGTGCTGCTCGGTCCCGACTCCGACCACGAGAACTATCCCGGCATGGTCAAGCCGACCCGCGACCTGCACGCCGCCATGGTGATGCCGATCATCGTGCGCGACGAGCTCGTGGGCGTGCTGAACATCAGCAGCCGCTCGCGGGGCACGCGCTACGACGAGGAGGACCTGCAGGCGCTCGAGGTCTTCGCCATCAACGCCGGCACCTGCATCCACCACGCCGAGCGCACCGAGTGGATGCGCCAGACCATCGAGCAGTACCGCGACCGCGACCGCGACCGCGACGACGCCTCGGTCCAGAAAATCTGACAACTCCGACGCAACCGTTGTAGGATGGCTCCGTACCAGATCCCGTTGGTGCGGAGTCTTTTTCCATGTTCCCTGCGCGGAGGAGCGTCCCGATGCTGCGAGGTGGCGGTTGCCTGAAGAACGGATGCCTGGGTTGCCTGGGCATCGTGGTCCTGATCTTCGTCTTCCTGGGCGTGAACGCCATCATCGTGGCGTCGCGGTCGGGCGAGGAGAACATCCAGGACCAGGTCCGCCGCCTCGAGGACGCCGGCACCGATCCCCTGGTTGGGGCCGCGGTCGCCGTGTCCGAGGAGGGCAAGCCCGCGCCCGGACACGGCTGGCTCGTGCTCGAGCTGGGCCAGGGCGAGTTCCGCCTGCGGCCGGGCCAACCGGGCAGCGGCATCGTGGTCGAGGCCAACTACGACGAATCGATCTACGCGCTCGACGAGTACCGCCACACCTGGGCCGACTCGAGCTGGGTGTACCAGGTGCGCTTCCACCGCACCATCACCGGCCTGCAGGCGATGCTGCGCGAGCTCATGGGCGGCAACCACCAGTCGCGCGTCGACATCTTCGTCGACCCGGAACTGGCCCTCGAACTGAACATCCTGGTCACCGAGGGCGGCCTCGAGGCCGACCTGGGCGGGCTGTGGCTCACCGCCGTCGACCTGCGCTACGACAAGGGCGGCATCGCCGTCGAGGTCGACGAACCCCTGCGCGAGCCGGTCGCGTCGTTCACGGTGAACGGCCGCATGGGGGGCTGCGAGCTGGTCAAGCTGGGGAACGCGAGCCCGGCCCGGCTCGACATCCGCTGCCGCATGGGCGGCACCGCGGCCGACCTGGCCGGGGAATGGCGCAACGACTGCGACGCGCGGCTCGAGGTGGTCATGGGCGGCCTGCAGGTCGAGGTGCCCCGCAACCTGGTCCTCGACCGGGGGGCCGGCTCCGGCCTCGATCGCACCGACGTCGAGGTGCCCGAACCCACGCTGCGGATCCTCGAGCAGAAGTCGCGCATGGGCGAGATCGAGATCGACTGAGGCGGGCGCACCGCCCCGGACGCGAGACGCCGCCGGCCCCGGGGCCGGCGGCGTTCGTCTGCGGATGGCCCGGCCCGGACGTCCCTACGCGACCGGCGCGGCCGCGGGGGCGTGTCGCCGCGCGATGTGGCGCGCCAGCACCTCGGCGATGATCTCCGAGTCCATGGGCTTGGACACGTGGTCGTCCATGCCGGCGGCCAGACTGCGGCGGCGGTCCTGCTTCATGGCGTGGGCCGTCAGGGCGATGATGGGCACCTGGCGGTCGCGCGCCGGCGAGTCGGCGGCCCGGATGCGGCGGGCGGCCTCGAGACCGTCCATCTGGGGCATCTGCACGTCCATCAGGATGGCGGTGTAGTCGGCGGTGGCCACCTTCTCGAGCACCTCGAGGCCGTTGCCGGCCACGTCGACGCGGTAGCCCAGCTTCTCGAGCAGCAGTCCGGCCACGCGCTGGTTGATGGGGTTGTCCTCGGCCAGCAGGATGAGCGGCGACTCGCCGACCGCACCCGCAACGCCCGCGAGGGCCTTCTCCCGGGCCGGCCGATCGTCGCCGACGAGGGCCTTCTCCACGGGCTCGAGGGCGGCCTCGAGGCGATCGTGGTGCAGCGGCAGGGTCAGGAAGCCGTCCAGGCCGACGCCGGCCAGGTCCTCCTTCTCGATCGGGCAACCGAGCTCGCACACGAGCAGGACCGCCGCCGAGCGACCGTCGAGCGCCCGCTTGAGCTCGCCCAGCTTCTCCTTCACCGCCGCCGGGTCGTTGCAGCCACCCACGATGGTGGCGGTGAGCTTCGCGGGCAGGGGCGAACCCTTGCCGGCCAGCAGCCGCGCCGGATCCCGCTCGATGACCGGATAGCCCAGGAACTCGAGCTTGCGGGCCACGACGTAGCGCACGTGCGCCGACTCGTGGGCCACCAGCACGGGCAGGTGCTCGGGGCGCAGGTACTCGCGCCGCGCGACCTGGAAGCCCACCGTGAACCAGAACGTCGCGCCCTCGCCGACCTCGCTCTCGACCCCCGTCTGGCCGCCCATCAGCGTCACGAGCTGCTTGACGATGGCGAGGCCGAGCCCCGTGCCGCCGTATTGCCGCGTGATCGAGGCGTCTACCTGGGTGAAGCTCTGGAAGATGCGGTCCTTGCGGTCCTCGGGAATGCCGACGCCCGTGTCGCGCACCTCGAAGCGCAGCTCGGTCCAGAAGGGCTTGCTCTGCTCGGCGGTCACGACCACCTGCACCTCGCCCGCGTCGGTGAACTTCACCGCGTTGTTGGCGAGATTCGTCAGCACCTGCCGCAGCCGGCCCGGATCGCCGCGCAGGTAGCGCGCCACGCCGGGCTCGATCATGCAGCTCAGGTCCAGCTGCTTCTCGCGGGCCTTCAGCGAGATCACGTCGGCCACGTCGTCCACGACCCGGCAGAGGTCGAACTCGATGTCCTCGAGGTCGAGCTTGCCGGCCTCGATCTTCGAGAAGTCCAGGATGTCGTTGATGACGACCAGCAGGTTGCGGGCGCTCGAGTAGATCATCTCGCTGTACTCGCGCTGCTCGGGCGTCAGCTCGGTGTCGAGCATGATCGAGGTCATGCCCAGCACGCCGTTCATGGGCGTCCGGATCTCGTGGCTCATGTTGGCCAGGAAGTCGCTCTTGGCCTGGGTCGCGGCCTCGGCCGAGTCCTTGGCCTCGCGCAGCTCCTCCTCGATGCGCCGCCGCACCGCGATCTCCTGCTGCAGGTGCTGGTTGGCGCGGGTGAGGTCCTCGGTGCGCTCGGTCACGCGCCGCTCGAGCAGCCGGTTCTTGATGTCCAGCAGGCGCATGCGGTAGCGGTGCGCGCCGTAGATCGTGCTGCCCAGCAGCGTGATCGCCAGGGCGATGAACCAGGCCTGCCGGTAGAAGGGCGGGTGCACGAAGATGTCGATCGAGGCGCCCTCGGAGTTCCACACGCCGTCGTTGTTGGTGCCCCGCACCCGGAAGGTGTAGTGCCCCGGCGGCAGGTTCGTGTAGGTGGCGTGGTTGCGCGTGCCCACGTCGTTCCAGCGGTCCTCGAAGCCCTCGAGCTTGTAGGCGAAGCGGTTCTTCTCGGGCGACGCGAAGTGCAGCACCGCGAACTCGAAGCTGATCACGTTGTCGCGGTGGGTCAGGTCGATCTTGTCGGCCTCGCTGATCGAGCGCTCCATGATCACGCGGCCGTCGGCGTCGGGCCCCGGACGCACCGGACGATTGAAGATGCGGAAGTCGGTCAGCACCACCGCCGGCACGTAGGGGTTGTGCCGGATGCTGTCCGGATAGAACGCCGTGAAGCCCCGGATGCCGCCGAAGTACATCTTGCCGCTGCGCCCGGTGTGGTAGGCCCCCATGTTGAACTCGTTGTCCTGGATGCCCTCGCGCGCGGTGTAGCTCTGGATGACGCCCGAGTCGGGGTCGAACTGGGCCAGGCCGTAGTTGGTGCTGAACCAGAGGCGTCCGGCGTCGTCCTCCTGGATGCCGTAGATGGTGTTGTTGGGCAGGCCGTCGCGCTCGGTGAACCACAGGCATTCGCCCGTGTCCGCGTTCAGCAGGTTCAGGCCCGAGCTCGTGCCCACCCAGATGCGCTCCTTGCTGTCCTCGAAGATGCACAGGGCCACGTTGCCGCTCAGGCTCGTGGTGTCGTCGGGCCGGTGGCGGAAATGGTGGAAGAGCCCCGTCACCGGATCCCGGTACGAGATGCCGTTGCCCCAGGCGCTGACCCACATGCGGCCGGCGTGGTCGAACACGAGGGCCCGGATGCTGCCCTGCGGCAGGCTGTAGGGGTTGGTCGGGTCGTTCCGCAGCGAGCTGAAGGTGCCCGTGACCATGTCGTAGATCTCGATGCCGTCCATGGAGCCCATCCAGATGCGGCCCTTGCCGTCGCCCTCCATGGCGAAGATGCGGTCGGTGGCCGGCAGGGCGGCCGAGTCCGGATCGGCGGGGAAGCGCTTGAAACGCCGGGTGCGCGGATCGAAGCGGTTCAGGGCGCCGTCCCGGGCGGCCATCCAGATGCCGCCGTCGGCGTCCTCGTAGAGCTCGATGAAGCTGTTGTAGCTGGGGGCGAAGGGATTGTCCGGGTCGGCCGTGATCTGCTCCACCGAGTTCGTCTCGGGGTGGTAGATGTTCACGCCCTCCTCGGTCACGGCCCACACGTCGTTGGTGCGGTCCTCCCAGATGGCCCACACGCAGTCGTGGCTGAGGCTGGCGGGGCTGCCGGGCTGGCTGAACACGTGGTAGAACTGCTTCGCCTTGGTGTCGAGGCGGTTGGCGCCGTTGCTGGTGCCCACCCAGAGCACGCCCGTGCGGTCGAGCATGATGCTCATGACCTCGTTGTCGCTCAGGCTGGTCTCGTCCTGGGGGTCGTTCTGGAAGCCGCGGCAGCGGCCGGTGAGCGGGTCGAGCAGGTACAGGCCGCGGTGCTCGGTGCCCACCCAGACGCTGCCGTCGGCCACCTCGAGGGCGGCCGTCACCGACATTTCGGTCAGCGGCGCGGCCCCGGCGGGGCACAGGTCGAAGCGGGTGAAGCGGTCGGTCGCGGGGTCGTAGCGGCCGAGCCCGATGGTCGAGCCGAGCCACAGCTGTCCGTCGCTGCCGGCGGCGACCACGTGGATCTCGCCCGGCAGGATCGAGTCGTCGTCGGCCGGATCGTGGATCTCGTTGCGGCACAGGCCGGTGCGGGGGTCGAAGTGGGACAGGCCGCGAGAGGTGCCCACCCACAGGGTGCCGTCGGGCGCCGCCAGCAGGCTGTGCACCTCGTTCGAGGCGAGGCTCTCGGGCACCTTGGGATCGTGCAGGAAGGTCTCGAACGTTCCCGTCCCCGGCGTGAAGGCCATCAGGCCGTCGCCCAGGGTGGCCAGCCAGATGCGGCCGTCTTCGCCCACGAGCACGTCGCGCACGTCGAAGTAGTGGTGCTTGCTCGACTGGGACGGGTCGTTGCGGTAGGGGGTGAACAGGTCGAGGTTCCGGGAGTAGACGTTGAAGCCGCCGCCCTCGGTGCCCAGCCACAGGTCGCCGCGGGGGTCCTCGGCGATGCAGGTGATGTTCGGGTCGCTCAGGCTGTGCGGGCTGTCCGGATCGGTCTTGTAGGTGATGAATTTCGACCCGTCATAGCGGTTCAACCCGTCCTGGGTGCCCATCCACACGAAGCCGCGGCTGTCCTGGTGGATCGAGACGATGGAGCTCTGGGAAAGGCCGTCCTCGAGCATCAGGCGGTGGAAGCGGTACGGCAGTTCGGAATCGGCCCGGGCGGTTGCCGGCGAGGACGCCAGGAACCGGAACAACACCAGGAAGGCGAGCAGGTGTCTACGGGACATGCAGATATTTCTCCGGCTGCGGGGCCGCGGCCCCCCGGGTGGTAAGAATAGGTTTTCGAATTTTCTATCGGCCTGCGGGATGGGGACTTGAACGGGATTATCACGCGGAAAACGGGCTCGCGGGGAACAACGGGAAGGGCCGGTCCCCCCTGGGGAACCGGCCCGCAGCGGCGCCGACGGTTCCGGCCGGATCAGAGGATCGCGACCAGCGTCAGTTCGAAGGTGAGATCGTGGCCGGCCAGGGGGTGGTTCGCGTCGAGGGTGATGGTGTCCTCGGCCACCTCGATCACCCGCACGGGCATCTCGCCCTCGGGGGACTGCATGGCGAGCACCATGTCGACCTTGGGCTCGAGCCCCTCGGGCAGCTCCGAGCGGGGCACCTGGCCGATCATCTCCTCGCGCGGCTCGCCGTAGGCCTCGGCGCAGGGGATGTTCACGGTCTGGGAGTCGCCGACCGCCATGCCCACCACGGCCGCCTCGAAACCGGGAATCACCTGCCCGCTGCCGACCTCGAACGCGATGGGGTCGCGGCCCTCCGAGCTGTCGAACACCGTGCCGTCGCCGAGGGTGCCCTTGTAGTGGACCTGGACCGTCTTTCCTGCTTCAATCATGGCTCGTCCTCGCATTGGGATCCTGATGGGTTTCGCCCCAAAACTACGCGCTGGGAGTGAGAAAGCCAATGATTCGCTACAAGCGCCCCGCCGCCGACGAGTTCGCCCCCTTCTACGCGTCCTACCTGGCGAAGGTCCCTGACGACGGGCGCGACGTGCTGCATGTGCTGCGGGAATCGGGCTATTGCGTGCTCGAAGGGCTCAAATCCATCACCGACGAACAGGCGGGCTACCGCTACGCCGAGGGCAAATGGTCGGTGCGCGAGCTGGTGGGCCACCTCATCGACACCGAGCGCCTGTTCGCCTTCCGGGCCCTGTGGATCGCCCGGGGCGAGCCGGCGCCCCAGCCGGGCATGGACGAGAACGTCTGGGCCGCCCACAGCAACGCCGGCGTGCGCTCCCGGCCCGAGCTGTGGAAGGAGCACCACGTGGCCCGCACCAACCATCTCTACCTCTTCCGCTCTTTCGACGCCGCGGCCATCGCCCGGCGCGGCGAGGCCAACGGCGCCCCGGTCACGGTCAACGCCCTGCCCTGGCTGATCGCCGGCCACGAGCGCCACCACCTCGAGGTGCTGCGCGACCGCTACGGCCTCGACTGGCTCGGCTACCGGGAGCAGGAGGGCGCGGAATGAGCGACCGCGTCGTCGTCATCATCGGCACCGGCGAGCGGGACAAGGCCCTCGCCGGGACCATGTACGCCGTGAACGCCCGCAAGTACGGCTGGCTCGCCGACGTCCAGCTCGTCTTCTTCGGCCCGAGCGAGGCGCTGCTCCTGGCCGACGAGGACCTGCAGGAGATGGTCCTGGAATACGGCCGGCAGGAGGGCACCGCCCTGGCCTGCCGCTTCGTGGCCGACCGTTCCGGCGTCCGCGAGGGGCTGACGGAACTCGGCGTCGAGGTGATCTATGTGGGCGAGCGGATCTCGAACCTGATCCGCGACGGCTACGTGCCCATGGTGTGGTAGCCGGCCCCGGCGCGCGTTTCGGCCCCTTCCCCGATCCCGACCTCCGAACCCGACAGGACCCGACGTGATCTTCCGCTTCTCCCTGTACGGCTTCCTCAAGAACCAGCGCTACTTCGAGCCCTTCCTGGTGCTGAACTTCCTGGACAAGGGACTCGACTACACGGCGATCGGCTTCCTGGTCGCGATCCGCGAGTTCGCGGCCAACCTCATGGAGATCCCGTCCGGGGCGGTGGCCGACCTCTTCGGCCGCCGCCGGGCCATGATCACCTCGTTCGTGGCCTACATCGCGTCGTTCCTGATCTTCGCCTCGGCCCGCTCGTTCTGGGAGTTCGCACCGGCCATGGTGCTCTATGCGGTGGGCGACGCCTTCCGCACCGGCACCCACAAGGCCATGATCTTCAGCTGGTTGCGCGAGGAGGGCCGCCTCGACGAGAAGACCCGCGTCTACGGCTTCACCCGCTCGTGGTCGAAGCTGGGTTCGGCCCTGAGCATCGTCGTCGCCACGGCGCTGGTGGTGTGGCTGGAGGAGTACCGCTGGGTGTTCTGGCTGTCGATCGTCCCCTACGTGGCGGGCATCGCGAAATTCCTGGCCTATCCGGCCTCCCTCGACGGCGACGGCGACGGCTCGGCCTCCCCGCGCGAGGTCGTGCGGCACCTGCAGCACGCCTTCGGCGACGTGCTGCGCATCCCGCACCTGCGGCGCCTGGTGGCCGAGTCCATGGGCTTCGAGGGCGTGTTCAAGGTGGCGAAGGACTACCTGCAGCCCATGGTGCAGCAGGCCGCCCTGGCCCTGCCGCTGCTGGCGGCCCTCGCGCAGGACAAGCGCACGGCGGTCCTCGTCGGCGTGGTCTACCTGCTGGTGAACCTGCTGGCGGCGTGGGCCAGCCGCAACTCGCACCGGCTGGCGGCGTGGCGCGGGGGCGAGGAGGCGGGCGTGCGGGTCGTCTGGCTGGGCATGCTCGGCGGCTACGTCGTCATGGCGCCGCTGCTGTATTTCGGCCGCACGTTCGCGGCCATCGCCGTCTTCATCCTCATGCACCTGCTGCAGAACCTCTTCCGGCCCATGCACGTCAGCCGCTTCGACGAGTTCAGCGACGACGCCAGCGGCGCCACCATCCTCTCGGTGGAGAACCAGGCCAAGGGGATCGCCGCCATGGTGCTGGCTCCGGCCGTGGGATGGCTCGTCGACACGGTCGGCGTCGGGGGCGAGAACGGCGGCTTCTGGGTCGTCGCGGCCGTGGGCGCCGGCCTGGCCCTGCTGATGGTCCTGACCGGCGGCCGGATCCGGACGGCCTCGCGACCCCGATAACCCACCGGCCCGGTGGGGTTTGTGCTACACTGGCGGACGAACCCTCGCCCCACCATCAACGCGGAGGATCCACCATGACCCGTCTGCGACGGCCGCGGCTCCCGGCATTCCTGACCCTGCTGACCCTGCTGGCCCTGTCCGGCTGCGAGTCGGAAGGACCGGACAAGAACACGACCGCGCCGGCCACCCTCGTCTTCGCCGGCGACCGTCTGCCCCTCGGCCTGCTCGGCGCCACCTACGGCGAGACCCTCGGCGTCACCGGCGGCCGCACGCCCTACGTCTTCGCCTTCGACGCGGCCGACCTGCCGGCGGGCCTGGCCGACCAGAGCACCGCCACGGCCTTCGGGCTGGGCGGCGTGCCGACCGCCGCGGGCACCTTCACCATCCCGCTGACCGTCACCGACGCCGACAAGGCCACGGCCTCGACGGTGGTGACGGTGGTGGTGGCGGGATCGTTCGATCCGGTCGGCGGCTGGAGCTACCACACCCTGGTCACGGTGGCGAACGGCGGTTGCGACGGCGAGGAGGGCGACGAGACCACCTACGGGGTGACGATCACCCGCACGGGCACCGCGGTCACGCTGAAGGGTCTGCTGGGCGACGACGCCAACCAGGTGGCCGGCACCTGGAACGGCAACCGGCTCACCCTGACGGGCACCTATCCCGAGGACGGCGGCTTCACCACCGGCACCCACAACCTGGTCGTCTACACCCCGAACCTCATGTCGGGGCTCGAGGACTGGGACTGGGGCCCGATCGCGGGCGCGAGCACGTGCCCGGTGAGCGTCTCCCGGATCACCGCCACCCGCACGCCCTGACCCTCATCCCGGCGGCCGCGGCGCCTACCAGCCGCTCGCGGCCGCCGACACCCGCCAGTACCCGTGGTTGCCCTCGGCGTCGGCGGGCCGGATGTCCTCGACCCGCCACGTCACCGTGTGTTCGCCCGGCGTGAGCACGTCGCTCAGGTCGATGAAGGTCGGCCGCGTCACGTCGCCGGGACACCAGCCGCTGCGCGGGTAGTCGCTGCTCCACGAGCCGTCGCCCCACTTGGCGCAGTACGGGTTCACCGCCCGGAAGTCGCCGCAGTCGTCGCGCCAGGGCCGCCAGCGGTGGACCTCGACCCCGTCGACCAGGATCACGTTGTCCTTGGTGATGAACTCGTCGGCCCCCGAGCCGTCGGTGCAGTGCCCCGTGGTGATGGCCGCCACCTCGACGTAGCGCGTGCGCGGCGGCACGGTCAGGGTGGTCGTCGCCTCGGGCGCGACGGCGGTCAGGCCGCCGGCGGGAAACACGAGTCCCGTGGTCCAGCGCGGCGGGTCGACCGCGCCCACCGCGTCGGGCGTGAAGACCAGGTCGACGTCCACGGTCCAGGCCGGCGTGACCCACGTGTCGATGAAGACCTCGAATTCGCAGTGCCCGGTGAGCAGGGGCCAGGCCCGCGTCACGTCGACCACGTGGGTGATCTCGCCGCCGTAGGCCGTCATGAACCGGCACAGCTCGACGGGCGCCATGCCCGGCTTCACCAGCCGCACCCAGCCCGCGCGGTCCCAGCGGTCGTGCATGTTCCGGATGTCCTTGCGCATGGGCGACACCTTCAGCCGCAGCGTCACCTGCTGCGGTCCGGCCAGGGGCGGCAGTTCCCGGTAGGTGCGGTTCACGCGGCCGCTGTCCCGCGGGTCGGCGAAGGGCGCTTCGTAGGCAAGGGAGTCGTCCGGCGCGAAGTGGATGACGGCGTCGTCCCACAGGGTGAGCGTGTGCGGGGCCGGGGCCTCGATGCGCTCGCCGCAGCCGGCGAGGACGAGCAGGGCGAGCCCGCAGGCCAGGGTGGCGATCCGGTCGGACATGCTAGCGGTTCCCTTCGTTCGCCGCGGCGGGCGGCACCACGGACAGGATGCGGTCGAGGGTGGCGGCGTCGACGGCGAGGAAGCCCGGCGGCACCAGGCGCGGGGTCAGGGTGCGCCAGTTCTCGTCGGCGAGGAAGACTTCGCCGAAGATGTTCAGCGCCTTGTCGACGCGCCCCGAGTTGGCCAGGGCCACGGCGTGCCAGTAGCGCGCCTCGAGGTTGCCGGCGAGCAGACGCTCGGCCTCGCCGTAGTGGTGGTCGGCGGCCCGCTGGTCGCCCGCCTCGACGGCCAGGTCGCCCGCGTTCATCATCTCGTAGCCCCGGTGCAGGCCGAGCAGGCGGGTCAGCTCGGCCACGGGGTCGGGGTGGTCCTCCACGCGCAGGTCGACCAGCACGTCCTGCCAGACGTTGCCCGTGGCCTCGGCCGCCACGACGAGCAGCGCCGCCGATTGCCGGCCGCGGATGTCGCCCCCCGCGCCCTCGGCCGCGGCCAGGGCCGCCACCAGCCGCTCCGCCAGGGGCCCCCGCGTCTGCTCGAAGGCCGCCGCCATGGCCGCCGGCACCGTCCCGTTCGCCATCAGGTTCGCCTGCACCGAGAAGCCCCGACCCACGTACTGGCCGGCCTCGGCGATGCAGCGCCCGCCCGTGTGGGCGGCGGCCTCGCCCGTCGCGTCGACGAAGGCCACCTGCCGGATGGCCGCGTTCTCGTCCTGCTCGAGCAGTTCCGACAGGGCGATCGGCGCCCGCAGGCCCTGGCGCATGAGCGCCAGCCCGCGCGGCCCGTAGCTCGGATCGACCATCGACTGGGTCGCCACCGCGCCGACGCCGGCCTCGGCCCAGGGCACCAGGGCCCCGACGCTGAACCAGTGCGACTGGACGGCCACGCCCAGTTCGCCGGTCTCCAGGTCGCGGGCGACGATCGAGTAGGTCGTCACCGGCCGCAGGGGCGACGGGGGCACGGCCACGCCGTCGGCGGGGGCGAGGGCGAGAACGAGGACGAGCAGCAGGGCCGCTGCCGGCGGGGCGAGGCGCGCGGGGCGCGGAACGTGGCGCATGTTCGGTTCCTTTCGGCGAGTGGGAGGGGCCGCCGCCACTCTACACTCCCGTCCGGGCGCGCTCAACGGTACACCGCTTGCAACTCCGGTCCGAGAAGACCGCAGGCACGTTGCAGATTGACGCCGTGCAAGCAGGCAACCCGATACACGGTTGGTAGCGCCATGAACGACGACAAGACTTGGTTGATCGAGGCCGGGGACGTCCTGGAAGTCATGACCCCCGACAGGAAACCGACGCAACCCGCGCCGCGCCCGCGCGCCGAGGTGAAGATCGGCAACATCCCGCCCGCGCCGGCGAGCCAGCGCCCGGCCTTGGCGGCCACGGGCGTGCCCATCCGGCCGCTGACGGCGGTCGCCACGCCCGGCGAGCCCGCCCCGCGTCGCAAAAAGCCCGCGCCGCCGGCCAAGGGGAAGTTGCAGTTTGCCCCGCTGGCGCTGCTGACGTACGTGCTCGGACCCCTCGCGCTCTTCCTGACGCCCCGCGGGCGCCGGCAGAAGGGCTGGGTGGCCGTGGCCGGCCTGGCGGTCGGCGCCACGGCGCTGCTGGCGGGGCTGGGCTTCGACGGCATCGTCGACGCCTCGCGACCGGCGACCGTCTGGGCCTGGCTCGGACTCGTGGTGCTGGCCGTGGCCGGCGGCTTCACGGCCTGGGCGCGCGCCCTGCACCTGATCGGTGCCGAGGGCATCCCGAGCGTGAACAAGCTGCCCTGGTGGGTGCGCCGCGCCTGGACCGTCAGCGGTCTCGGCCTGGTGGCTCCCGGTTCCGGCCTGCTCATGAGCGGTCGCGCCGGCCGCGCGGCCCTGGTGCTGTGGGGCGCCTGGCCCGTGGTGGCCGCGGCGGTGCTGCTGCGGAACGGCCTGTCCCTGTGGCGCCACCACGAGACGGCCGGCTGGCTCGCCGACCACGGCGTCCTGCTCGAGCGCGGCCTGATCGCCGTCGCCGCCGTGGTCGCCCTGGGCTTCCTCGGCTACGTGGCCCAGGCCCTCGAGGGCGTCCGCCAGGTGATGGTCGAGCCCGGCCTGAAGACGCGCGTCAAGGGCGACTACTACGCCGTGGCGGTCATGGCCTTCGCCCTGGCCCTGGTCGTGGTGGCGAACCCGGCCCAGCTCGCCCGCCAGATCGACACCGGCGGCCACATCCTGCGCGAAGAGGGCTTCCGCGCGATCCCCCTCGAACTGAGCCTGCTCTCGGCGCGCCTCGATCCGGCCCGGGTCGAGTACGCCCTGCAGGCCATGGACCTGTACAGCGAACTCGGCGCCCACGAGCAGGCCGACGCCATGCGGGCCCAGCTCGACGCCAACCTCGGCCGCTACGTGGCCCTGGTGCAGCGCGAGGCGGTCAGCGAGTTCGGCCTCGCCCGCGCGGAACCGACCCGCACGCGGCCGGCCCGGGCGGCCGCGGTCGAGACGCCGGTCCAGGTGCGCACCGAGCCGACCCGCACGGTCGAGACCGCCGCGCCGGCGGTCGAGGTCACGGCGGCGCCGCCGGCCGAGCCGGTGGTCGAGAAGATCGAGCCCCTGCCGGTGGGCCTGAACGCCACCTGGTACCTCGGGGCCATGATGAAGGGCGCGCGCGGTTCGGCGCCCGACTCGTCGGCGCCCGGCAAGTAGCGGACGCGACGCTCCCGGCCACGCCCGGGAAATCTCTCCTCGTCAACCCGGGGGAGAGCAGGCAGACTCGGCCCATGAAGACCGAACGCCTGCTCTCCCTCGACGTCTTCCGGGGCCTGACCGTGGCCCTGATGATCCTCGTCAACAACCCCGGCTCGTGGGCCCACATCCACCCGCCGCTGCGCCACGCCGCCTGGCACGGCTGGACGCCCACCGATCTGGTCTTCCCGTTCTTCCTCTTCGCCGTCGGCGCCGCCATCAGCCTGGCTTTCGCGCGCCGCCGCGCCCACGGGGCCACGCCCGCCGACCTGCGCCGCAAGATCGCCGTGCGCACGGCGGCCATCTTCGTCGTGGGCCTGCTCCTGAACGGATTCCCCTACACCGAACCCGCCCATTGGCGCTGGTGGGGCGTGCTGCAGCGCATCGCCCTCTGCTACGGCGCGGCGGCCCTCGTGGTCGTCGCCACGGCGGACACGCGGCGCCGGCTCGCCGTCGCCGGCGCCGCCCTGCTCGCCTACGAACTCCTCATGCGCCTGCCCCTCGTCGCCGGCTGGGGCGGCGGCAGCTTCGCCCTCGCCGACAACTTCGTCCGCTGGGTCGACCTGCGGTGGCCCGGCGCGGCCCACCTCTACGCGGGGGCCGGCGTGCCCTTCGATCCGGAGGGCCTGGTCTCGACCCTGCCGACGGTGGCGGGCACCCTCGCCGGCGTCTTCGCCGGCGACCTGCTGCGCGCCCCCGATCCCCTCGCCGGCCGCCTGCGCCGCCTCGCCCTCGCCGGCGTCGTCGCGACCGGGACCGGTCTGGCCCTCGGCCGTCTCGAGCCGGTCAACAAGCAGCTCTGGACGGTCAGCTACACCGTCCTGACGTCGGGCCTGGCGGCGCTCCTGCTGGCGGCCTGCGCCTGGGCCCTCGACGTGCGGGGCTGGCGTCGCGGCACCGCGCCCGCCCTCGTGTTCGGCAGCAATGCCCTGCTCGCCTTCGTCGGCTCGGGTCTGCTGGCCCGCGTGCTGGCGCTGATCCGGGTGGACGACGGGGACGCCGCCGTCAGCCTCAGGACGTGGCTCTACCGCCATCTCTGCGCCGCGTGGGCGGGGCCGGTGAACGGGTCGCTGGTGTTCGCCCTGGGCACGGTGGTGCTGTGGTGGGCGCTGCTGCGGGAGCTGCATCGGCGGGGGATCTTCGTGCGGATCTGACCTTGCCTCCGTTTTGGGCCGCGGTTATGGTGCACGGGCCTCGATGAGCCCCGTCGCATTGTTTTGCTCCCGGGAAATTTTCGTCAGGCGGCCGTCGCGATCCGGGTCCGGGTCGGGACGGTTCCCGATTTCCCCCGACGGCCGGGGGAAGGAGTCCGGCGCCGTGCCGGGCTGGTTCGAAGCGAGAGGGGTCTCCCGGATTTGGCCGGTGGCCCGCGACGCTTGTGTTTGCCGGAAGACCGGCACCTGGAGAGATGGAAGATGAAGAAACTGTACGTGGGCAACCTGCCCTTCAGCGCCACCGACGACGAGCTCCGCAACCTGTTCGGCCAGCACGGCAACGTGCACAGCGTGGCCCTGATCAACGATCGGGAGACCGGCCGTCCCCGGGGCTTCGGCTTCGTGGAGATGGATGACGACGCGGCCGTGGCCGCCATGCAGGCTCTCGACGGCGCCGACATGGGCGGTCGGGCCCTGCGCGTGAACGAGGCCCAGGAGCGTCAGCGCGGCGGTGGCGGCGGCGGTGGCCGGGGCTACGGCGGCGGCGGTGGTGGCGGCGGGCGCTGGTAGTCCGGACTGTCCGCAGCGCGACCCAGGGGGCAGCGTGATCCGGCGATCGCCGCGCCCCCTCCCAGGACTCGCGGAGCCCGTGTTCGGGCCCGCTTCCCGTCGGGAACCCCGTCTTCTCCGGAAGGCGGGGTTTTTCCGTCCTCTCACCGAATTCGAACTGGATTTTTGTCAAATCAACTCAGAAATTGTTGTATAATTGAGCGGTTCGGGGGATGACCGCGCGGCCGGCTCCGTGCCGGAATGCCGCCTACCGCCAATCCGGATTCCGATCTGCACCATTCCAGTTCGAGGGAGTACCATCGTGCGCATCACTTCTCTCCGCCCGTCGCTTCGGCCGGCCCTGCTCGTCTTCACCGCGCTCATGGTGACGGGCGTCGTCGCCCTGGCGGACGCTCCGGCCGGCTACTACGACACGGTCGACGCCTCGAATGCCCTCAACCTGCGCTCGACCCTGCACGACGTCATCGACGACCACACGAAGATCCCCTACACCGCCACGAGCACCGACACCTGGGACGTGCTCGAGGCGGCCGACGAGGATCCCAACGACTCGAGCCGGATCCTCGACCTGTACCTGAACGCGAGCTACCAGAAGTGGGGCGCGGGCAACGTCGACTACGACCGTGAGCACACCTGGCCCAAGAGCTACGGCTTTCCCAACGACGGAACCAACGTCTATCCGTACACGGACTGCCACCAGCTCTTCCTCTGCGACGGCAGCCGCAACGGCTCGCGCGGCAACAAGCCCTTCGGCGCGGTCGGCGCCTCGGGCACCGAGTACACGACTCTCGTGAACGACGGCGTCGGCGGCGGTTCGGGCGTGTATCCGGGCTGGTCCAACTGGGCCGACGGCACCTACTGGGAGGTGTGGGCCGATCGCCGCGGCGACATCGCCCGCGCCATGTTCTACATGGACGTGCGCTACGAGGGCGGCACCAACGGCAACAGTGGCGCCGTGGAGCCCGACCTGATCCTGACCGACAACCTGACCCTCATCGAGAATTCGAACACCGGCAGCAACGAGACGACGGCCTACATGGGGCTGCTCTCGGTGCTCCTGCAGTGGCACCTCGCGGATCCCGTCGACGCGGGCGAGATGCTGCGCAACGACATCGTCTACGGCTTCCAGGGCAACCGGAACCCCTTCGTCGACCACCCCGATTGGGCCGAGTGCCTCTTCGGCACCGGTTGCGGCGGCGGCGACGTGACGCCTCCCGCGATCCCGGCCGGCCTGGTCGGCGCCCCCGGCAACGGCGTGGCCCACCTCGACTGGAACGACAACGGCGAGGGCGACCTGGCCGGCTACTCGGTCTACCGCTCCACCGTGACGGGCGGCCCCTACTCGAAGCAGAACGTCGGCCTGGTCGGCGCGAGCCAGTACGACGACAACGCCGTCCTGAACGGCAGCACCTACTTCTACGTGGTCACCGCCACCGACCTGTCGGGCAACGAGTCCGGCTTCTCGACGGAGACCTCGGTGACGCCGGCCGGCAGCGGCACCGGCGGCCCGGTCGTGTGGGTGAACGAGTTCCACTACGACAACGCCAGCACCGACGTGGGCGAGTTCTTCGAGATCGCCGGCACCGCGGGCACCAGCCTCGCCGGCTGGTCGCTGATCGGCTACAGCGGCAACGGCGGCCTGCTCTACGACACGATCCCGCTGTCGGGCGTGCTGCCCGACCAGCAGAACGGCTACGGCACCAGGAGCTTCCTCATGCCCGGCCTGCAGAACGGTGCGCCGGACGGCTTCGCGCTGGTCGACGACATGGGCCAGGTCGTGCAGTTCCTCAGCTACGAGGGCACCTTCACCGCCGCGGACGGCGCGGCGTCGGGCCTGCAGTCGATCGACGTCGGCGTGACCGAGACCAGCGCCACGCCCGCGGGCTTCTCGCTGCAGCTGGTCGGCTCGGGCAGCTCCTACGACGACTTCACCTGGTCGTCGGCCATCGCCGAGACCCCGGACCAGCCCAACACCGGCCAGACCTTCATCGGCGTCTCGGCGGTGGGCGACGTGCCCGGGCGCGGCGCGGTGGCGATCTCCGCGGCCTACCCGAACCCGTTCAACCCGGCCACCAACATCCGCTGGACCCTGGCCCGTCCCGGCCACGTGCGCATCGCCATCTTCAACGTGAAGGGCGAGCTGGTGCGCACGCTGCTCGACGAGAGCCACGCCGCGGGCGAGTTCGAGCTGCGCTGGAACGGCCTCTCCGACGCCGGCCGCATGGCCCCCAGCGGGGCCTACTTCTGCCGCATCGCCGGCGGGGGCCAGGTCGACACGCGGCCGCTGCTGCTGCTGAAGTAGCCGGACGCGCGAACACGAGGCACGTCGACGGGGAGCCCGCAGGGGCTCCCCGTCTTCGCACGGGAAACCGCCCTGTCGGCCGCGAAACAGGAGAAATCTGGTTCTTTTTGGCCCCCGTTGCGCTACAATGGGAGACCGGAACCGGTCCGCTTCCCATCTCGCCGCCCCGACAGGTGCCCATGAAGCTGCACGCGAAGCTCAATCTCATCCTGGTGGTGACGTTTGCCCTGGGCCTGGTGCCCGCCGGCTACGTGCTGCGCGGCCAGTTGCGGGCCAACGCCCGCGACCAGGTCGTGGCCAACGCCCGCATCATGATGGAAACGGCCATGGCCATGCGCAGCTACACCGTCCAGCAGGTCAAGCCGCTCCTCGCCGACCAGCTCGACCGCACCTTCCTGCCCCAGACGGTGCCCGCCTACTCGGCGACGGAGATCTTCAACACGCTGCGCGAGAGCAATCCCGACTACACCTACAAGGAAGCCACGCTCAACCCGACCAACCCGCGCAACCGGGCCGTCGACTGGGAGACCGACCTGGTCAACGAGTTCCGCCGCGACGCGCAGACGGCCGAACTGGTGGGCGAGCGCGACACGCCCCTCGGTCCGGCGCTGTACCTCAGCCACCCCATCCGGGTCAGCGACGCGGCGTGCCTCTCCTGCCACACGACGCCGGCCGCCGCGCCGCCGTCCATGCTGGCCCTGTACGGCGAGAACAACGGCTTCGGCTGGAAGATGAACGAGACCATCGGCGCCCAGATCGTGCAGGTGCCCATGACGACTCCCATCGCCATGGCCGACGACGCCTTCCGCACCCTCATGCTCACCCTGGTGGGCATCTTCGTGGTCGTGCTGCTGCTGCTGAACGTGCTGCTGCAGCTGCTCGTGGTGCGGCCGATCCGGCGCCTGGCGCAGATGGCCGACGCCGTCAGCCGCGGCGACCTGGAGGCCGACGAGGTGCGCCTCGGCGGCGGCGACGAGTTGGGCGTGCTGGCCGATTCGTTCAACCGCATGCGCATCAGCCTGGTGAAGGCCCTCGGCCTGCTCGGGGAGGACTGACGTGCGCCCGGTGTGCCTGCCCGAGAAGTACGAGATCATCGGCACCCTCGGCGAGGGGGGCATGGGCACGGTGTACCACGCGCGCGACCGCATCCTCGACCGCCAGGTGGCCCTGAAGGTGCTTTCGGACAAGGTGGCCGACGACCCGCAGTTCGTGCAGCGCTTCACCACCGAGGCGCGGGCCGCGGCCAGCCTGAACCACCCGCACATCGTCCAGATCTACGAGTTCGGCCAGACGGGGGGCGGCCACTTCCTGGCCATGGAGCTCGTCGACGGCCCCAGCCTCAAGGCCGAGCTCAAACGCCGCGGCCGCTTCACCGAGGCCCAGACCATCGCGCTGGCGCGCCAGGCCTGCGCCGCGCTCGCGGTGGCCCACGCGGCCAACGTCGTGCACCGCGACATCAAGCCCGACAACATCATGTTCACCCGCGACGGCCGCCTCAAGCTGGTCGACCTGGGCCTGGCCAAGCGCCTCAGCGACGACAGCGGCCACACCATGACGGGCCAGAGCATGGGCACGCCCCACTTCATCTCGCCCGAGCAGATCCTCGGCCAGGGCGAGGTCGACGCGCGGGCCGACATCTATTCCCTGGGCGCCACCCTCTACTACCTGGCCACCGGTGCGGTGCCCTTCGAGGGCTCGAGCGGTCCGCACATCATGAGCCGCCACCTCAACGACCCGCTGCCCGATCCGCGGCTCAAGGCGCCCGATCTCGGCGCGGGCTTCTGCCGGGTGCTGGGCCGCATGATGGCCAAGTCGACCCTCGATCGCTACCAGACCGTGGCCGACGTCGACGCCGACCTGCTGCGCCTGCAGCGCGGGGCCGACCTGGGGCCGGTGGGGCCCGTCGCCTCGGCCGTCGAGGAGACGATCTTCATCTCGTCGCCCGACCTCGCTTCCGACCACGACACGGGCATCGGCGCGCCGCCCCTGCCCAGCTGGGACCAGGACGAGCTGCGCCGCATGGCCGACGCCCTGGCCCGCCACGTGGGCCCGGTGGCGCCGGCGCTGGTGAAGCAGGCCTGCCGCACCGCGTCCACGCGGGCCGAACTCGTCGACCGCCTGGCCGACCAGATCCCCGCCGCCGCCGGCCGCGACACCTTCCGCGCCAAGTGCGAGCGCCTGGCCGCAGGCGGCGAGACGACCCTCCTGCCCACCGGCCTGGACCTGACCCAGCCCCTGCCCGCCGCCGACCCCGACACCGGCGCCGACCCGGGGGCCACCGTCGCCATGCCCACCACCGAGATCACCGCCGCCGGCCGCCTCGACGCCGCCGTGCCGCCGGTCTTCCGCCTCGACGCCGCCACCGAAGCCCGCGTCGTGGCGGCCCTGGCGGCCCACGTGGGGCCGGTGGCGAAGGTGCTGGTGAAACGGGAGCTGAAGCAGGCACGGGATCTGGGGGACCTGGCCACGCGGCTGGGCAGCAACGTCGACGACGCCGGTGCCCAGGCCGCCTTCACGAGCCTGGTGCGCGGGCTGGGCTGAGCGGCCGTCGGCGCCCGCCTACCACTTCACCAGCCGCACGTCCTCCACCAGCTTCACGATCCGCCGGTTGCGCTGGGCCGCGAACACGACTGCGCTGCCGTCCGGCGCCACGCCCAGCGACTCGGTCTCGTAGCGCTCGGCGAAGCCCGCCAGGGGAATGCGGGTGTCCAGGGTGTCGTGGCCGATGCGGAACTCCTGCCAGAAGATGCCGCTGGTGCCCTCGGGCGACTGCCCGATGTAGACGATGCCGCGGCCGTCGGCCGCCCAGCGGGCCCGTCCGTAGACCACGTCGCGGTCGCGCTTCAGCACCGGGATCACGACCTCGAAGTCGACGTCCTCGCCCGTGGCGATCTCCACGACCTTGATCACGAAGTCGAGGCTGCGCACCACCGAGTACAGGGCGTAGCGCCCGTCGGGCGACACCTCCGGCAGCAGGTTCGCGCCCGGCGCGATGATCGAGGCCTCGCTGCCGTCGGGCCGGATGCGCCAGATGCCGATCTTGGCGCTGGCGCCGCTCGAGTGGACGACCCACTCGCCGTCCGGGGTCATGGTCGGGTTTTCGGCGTCCTCGCCGTCGTTGGTCACCTGGCGTGCGTTGCCGGCGTCGGCGTTGGCCATCCACACCTCCATGTGGCCGCCCCGGTCCGAGCTCCACAGCAGGTGCCGCCCGTCGGGCGTGTAGGCCGGATCCCAGTCGTGGGCCGGATCGTCGGTCACCTGGCGCACCTCGCGCGTGGCCAGGTCGACGGTCCAGAGGTCGATGTTGCCCGCCCGGTTCGACGAGAACAGCACCTTGGTGCCGTCGGGCGAGAAGACGGGCTGGCGGTCGCGGCCCATGCTCGCGGTGAGCAGCCGGGCCGGGCCGGCCGGGCGTCCGTCCACCAGGTCGACGATCATCAGCTCGGAATACTGCTCGTGCTCGTCGAAAACGACCTGGTGGTCGTTGATGGCGTCGATGGAGGTGTAGCCCCAGCCGCCGCGCGGCATGCGGAACGTCGACCAGAACAGGGGACGACTCGTGCCGGCCTCGACGTCGATCTGCATGGCCAGGGCCGGCGCGCCGGACATGAAGCTGAGCAGGTCGATGCCCTGGCCCACGAGCACCGACGACCCGTCGGCCGACCAGTGCGGGCCGGTGAAGGCTCCCGTCCACGGCGTGGCCTCGACGGTGCGCTCGTCGCCCGTGTCGAGATCGTGCAGCCAGAAGACGTTGGCGATCATCTTGTTCCCGGTCAGGGAGGTCTCGGAGAAGGAGATGCGCCGGCTCCCCGGCACCCAGCGCAGCCCGTACACGAGGCGATTCTCGATGGTGCGGACGATGCGCTCCTCGCCGGACTGGATGTCGGCGACGCCGATGGTGACGATGTTGTTGCCGTCGACGGGCGTCATGCGGCTGAACACGACCTGGTTGCCGTCGGGCGACCAGTCGGCCTCGACGACGTCGCTCATCAGGCGCCGCGGGTTGCCGCCGAGCAGGGCCTGGCGGTAGAGGTCGCGCTGGAAGCCCTCGTCGCGGGCGAAGAGGATGTGCGAGCCGTCGGGCGAGAAGCGGGGCCGGTCGTCGGCGCCCTGCGTGAGCGGGGCCTCGTTGCCCGTGGCCAGCTGCTTGATCCAGATGCGCGTGCGGCCGTCGCGGTCTGAGACGAAGGCGATCGTCTTGCCGTCGGGCGAGGCGTCGGGCGCCCAGTCGCGGCCGGAGTAGGTCAGGTTGAGGATGCGGGCGGGCACGGGCGTCTCCGCCGCCGGCGAGCCCAGCTTCAGCCCGACGAGGGCGGCCACCGCGACCCAGCCGACGACCGCCGCGATGACCACGCCGCGGCGCGACCGCGCCGGTGGGGCGTCGTCGCCCGCGGCGGGGCCGTCCGTCGCCCCGTCGTCCTCGCCGCCGAGCACCGCGTCGATCTCCAGCCGGGCGTCGGCGATGTCGTGCAGGCGCTCGGTCGGGTCCTTGCGCAGGCAGCGCCGCAGCAGGCGGCGCACTCCGGGCGACAGTCCGTCCGGCAGGCCCGACCAGTCGGGCTCGCCGCGCAGCACGGCGGCGATGGTGTCGCTCGCCGTCTCGCCGGGATGGGCCCGCACGCCGGTGAGCATCTCGAACAGCACGCAGCCGAAGGCCCAGATGTCGGTGCGCCGGTCGACGGCCTTGCCGCGGGCCTGCTCGGGCGACATGTAGGCCGCCGTGCCCAGCACCGACCCGGCCACCGTCATCTCGGAGGTGACGGTCGGCAGGCTGCCCGGATCGGGCGCGGCCGCATCGTCGCCCTGGTAGATCTTGGCCAGGCCGAAGTCGAGCACCTTCACCCGGTCGTCGTCGCCCACCTTCACGTTGGCGGGCTTCAGGTCGCGGTGGACGATGCCCTTGCCGTGGGCGGCCTCCAGGGCCAGGGCGATCTGGCGCGCGATGGCCAGGGCGCGGCCCTCGGACAGGGCGCCCGCGGCCAGGCGTTCGGACAGGTCGGCCCCCGCGACCAGCTCCATCACCAGGAAGTGATGGCCGTCCATCTCCTCGAGGCTGTGGATCCCGGCCACGTGGGGGTGGCTGAAGGCGGCCAGGGCCTTGGCCTCGGCGTGGAAGCGGGCGTGGCGGCCGGGGTCGGCCGTGAAGGCGGGGGGCAGGAACTTGAGGGCGACGCGGCGGCCGAGACGGTTGTCGACGGCCGCCCAGACCTCGCCCATGCCGCCGACACCCAGACGGTCCTCGATGGTGTAGTGGCCCAGGACCAGTCCGCTCTGCATGGAGATCCGTTTCGCTGGAGGCTGCGGCCACCCTCAGGGCGGGGCGACTTCGGGGGGCAGCATACAGGGAATCGGGCGATCGTGCATCCGCCGATGAGGTTGGCATCACAGGTGAAAAATGTCCTCATTTTCATAGTTAAAAAATAAACAAGTTTTCCTTGCCCATCGCCCCACCACCGAGTAGGATTTAGGGGCGCACTGAAAACCACATCGCAAGACGAGCAGGAGCCGAGAACGATGAACACCCCCGCCAACGAGACCCGCGACCGGATCTGCATCAAGGACGTCTGCCTTCAGGTCGGCGTGTGGGGCATGCTCGTGGTGGGATTCCTGACCGTCTGCATCGCGGTGCCCCTGCTGGCACTGAACATCTGACGCATTCCCCCCTCTGTGGGTGAGTCGCAAAAAACCCCGGACCTGGTCCGGGGTTTTTTTGCGTGCGAATCGGGTCGGGAGTCGGTTCGGACTAGCGGTACATGGCCTTCACCGTGCCGAGGCTCATGTCCTCGACGGCGGCCTTCCCGACCACGCCGTATTCGACGTCGTCGTAGGTCAGGGTCAGGATGCCGCTCCCGTCCGGACAGCCCGAGCGGTTGTAACGGTGCAGCTCGGCCTGCAGGCGCATGGCCTGGCCGTACTCGCGGCCGCCGTGGCCGCGGCCCCGATGGCCCCGGCGCGGCGTCGCGGCCGACGCGAGGAAGGCGTCCGTCTTGTCGACCGTCCCGGCGATCAGGTCGGGCGCGCCCGAGGCCAGATTCAGCTTGGCCACGATCTGCTCGCGCATGAGGGCGAACATCAGCAGGCAGTGGCGCCTCATCTGCAGCACGCTCTCCAGCTCGCTCCGGTCCATCTCGCGATCGCCCACCACGAGGCGGTCCACGGGCCACAGACCCGGATTCTCCAGCCAGAAGTCGGCCGTGTGCGTGCAGCCGTCGCCCGCCGGATCGACGGCGCCGCTGCAGCCCGGGTCGATGCTGAAGCCGTCGCTGGTCGTGTTGTTGCCGCCGGCCGTGATGTCGTACACCCAGAACTGGCCTTCCACGGTGTAGGTCCCGTCCAGGGGCGCATCCCAGTCGCCGCCCACCAGGAAGCTGAGCATGGGGCCGGCGAGCGGGTCGAGCATTCCGCTGTAGTCGAAGCGCTGCACCTCGAACCCGTCGGCGTCCCGCAGCACAACCGCGTACTCGAGCTGGCCCATGAAGGCGCCGTCGCGGACCACGATGTCCACGTTGGCGTTCCACCCGTTGCAATCGGCGCTCCCGGAGAGGGCGTCGAGCGTGAACGCCGAGGTGAACTGCGGCGTGGCGAGCAAAATGAGAAGGGCGGATGCGAGAGTGATCTTCCTCATGGCTACTTCTCCCGGTTTTGCCTTTCCCCTGGGGGAGCAGGCGACCTCGATTCAATCGGGTCGGTGCAATCAAAGGGCCAGTTTTGCGCCATGGTTCTCATTTTGGATTCATGATGTCCCGGGTTCGGCGCGGCGAGAAGGCCCTGTCGCGGGATCCGGGGCCCGTTCGGGCCGCCCCCCGATCGTCTGCGGGCTGACAGCCCCGCGTCGGTTGTGGTAGATTGCCCGGCGACGAGAGATTCCGGCGGCCGTGCGGGCCGCCCGGCCAACCGGAGAACGGAGAAGAGATGAAGCGCTCCCTGACGATCCTGCTGACCCTGGCCATCGCGGTCGTGCTGGCCGTGCCGGCCGTCGCCGACCAGGCCCAGGCCGCCACCGACGCCGCCAAGGGCGAACTCAGCCACGCCAACCGGACCGGCGAGATGCAGATGTACCACATCGTGCTCGCCGAGCACGGCCCCAACTGGAAGAGCCAGGGTTCGGACGAGGGCATGAACGTGCGGATGGAAGTCATCGACGCCATCAAGAAGGGCGCGAAGAACGGCGTCGTCGTCTCGGCCGGCCTGGTCAACGACGAGACCGATGTCGAGTTCATCATCATCCTGAACGTCGAGACCAAGACCGAGGCCTGGAACATCATCCACGCCTCGAAGCACGTGAAGGACGGCTTCTACAAGCCCGTCATCTACTCGTACTTCGCGCCCAAGGGCCTGACCGTCCAGCAGTAGCCTTGCCCCTGCTGCCCGGAGACGAGTACCGGCCCGCGTGGCCGTTCCGCAACGCCGACGCCGGCACCATCATCCCCAGTGCGCTGAGGAGGGTGCCGGCGTTGCCGTACGTCCGCGAACGGGTCGAACTGCCCGACGGCGACTTCGTCGACCTGGACTGGAGCCGCGTCGGCGCCGGCCGCACCGCGCTGCTCTGCCACGGCCTCGAGGGCAACAGCGAGCGTCCCTACATGCGCGGCATGGCGCGGGCCCTGAACGCGGCCGGCTGGGACGTGGCCGCGCTGAACCTCCGCGGTTGCAGCGCCGAGCCCAACCGGCTGGCGCGCTTCTACCACAACGGCGCCACCGACGACCTGCGGGCCGTGGTCGCCCATCTCGACGCGCCGACGCTCGCCCTGGTCGGCTTCAGCCTCGGGGGCAACCTCATCCTGAACTATCTCGGCGAGGAGCCGGCCACCGTGCCGGACCGCGTCGCGGCGGCCATCGCCGTCTCGGCGCCGGTCGACCTGGCCGGCACCGCCGCGCGTCTCGTCGCGCCGCGCAACCGGATCTACCACGACCGCTTCCTGCGCAAGCTGCGGCGGAAGATCCGGGCCAAGGCCGCCGCCCGCCCGGGTCTGGTCGATCCCGCGGGCCTCGCGCGCGTGCGCACCCTCATCGACTTCGACGACCTCTACACCGCGCCGCTCCACGGCTTCGCCGATGCCGCCGACTACTACGAGCGCTGCTCCTCGGGCGCCCGCCTGCCCGCCATCCGGGTGCCGACCCTGCTGCTGACCGCCGCCGACGACCCGCTGCTGGGCGCCGGGTGCTTTCCCGCCGAGGCGGCCGGATCGTCCGCCGCCTTCCACCTCCTGGTCACCCGCTGGGGCGGCCACAACGGGTTCCGCGCACCGGGCGGCGTCTACTGGTCGGAACGGCAGGCGGTCCGCTTCCTGGACCGGGTCGCCCCCGCCGCGGCCGACTTGTCGAATTCCGCGCCTTGAGTATGATGAGGCCGGAGGCCGCTTCGGGGGAAGGGGCCTCCGAAAGGATCCCGGCATGGGTGACGGCCACGACAGGGCTGCGGAGATCGCCCGCCTGCAGGCGGAAATCGCCGCCTTGAGGTCCCGCGTGGCCGACCGCGACGCCGCCGCCGAGTTGGGCATGCTCTTCGATCACATGTTCGAGGGCATCCAGATCATCGACCGCGATTTCCGCTACGTCTATCTCAACCGCACCGCCGCCGAGCACGGCCGCCGGCCCGTGGCCGAACTGGTCGGCCGGCGCATGGAAGAGGCCTATCCGGGCATCGAACAGACCGAGGTCCACCGCGTCATCGGGCGCTGCCTGGCCGAACGGAAGGCCGACCGCCTGCTCAACCGTTTCGAGTTTCCCGACGGCTCCGCCGGCTGGTTCGATCTGCGCCTGTCGCCGGTCGAACTGGGCGTGCTGATCCTCTCGGTCGACGTCACCCGCGAGCGGGCGGCCCTCGCCGAGCTCGAGCGTTCGCAGGCCGACCTCGCGACCACCCTCGCCTGCATGGCCGACGCCGTGATCACCACCGGCACCGACGGCCTGGTCACCTCCCTCAACCCGGCCGCGGTGGCCCTCTGCCGCTGCACCCCGGCGCAGGCCGTGGGCCGTCCGCTGGCCGACACGGTGCGGATCGAGGCCCGCCCCGGCCATCCGGCCCCCGCCGATCCGGCGGCCGGCCTGCTCGCCGGCGAGCTGGCGCCGGGATCCCTCGGCGAGTTCGATCTCGTCGCCGGTGACGGCGGGCGCACGGCCGTCGACGCCACCGGGGCCCTGCTGCGCGGCACCGACGGGGTGGTCGGCGGCGTCGTGCTCGTCTTCCGCGACATGACCGCCGAACTGGCCCTCACGCGTCGTCTCGAGGAGGGGCAGCGGCTCGAGAGCGTGGGGCGTCTCGCCGGCGGCATCGCCCACGACTTCAACAACATGCTCACGGTCATCGGCGGCTACTGCAGCATGGCCGCCGCCGAAGGGCCCGGCGGCGTCGTCGGCGAGGGGCTCGAGGAGATCGGCAAGGCCGCCGCCCGGGCCACCGAGCTGACCCGGCAGCTGCTGGCCTTCAGCCGCCGCCAGGTGCTGCAGCCGCGCGTGCTCGACCTGAACGGCATCGTCGAAGACCTCGACCGCATGCTGCGCCGCACCCTGGGCGAGGACGTCGACCTGGTCACCGTCCTGGCCGACGATCTCGGCCCGGTCGAGGTCGACCCGGTGCAGGTGGAGCAGGTCGTCGTCAACCTGGCCCTGAACGCGCGCGACGCCATGCCGGCCGGGGGGCAGCTCACCATCGAGACGCGGAACGTCGAGCTCGACGCCGCCTACGCCCGCGAGCACGCCGAGGTCGAGCCGGGGCCGCACGTTCTGCTCGCCGTGTCGGACACGGGCGAGGGCATCCCGCCCGAGGTGATGCCGCACCTCTTCGAGCCGTTCTTCTCGACGAAGGCCCTGGGCAAGGGCACGGGGCTCGGCCTGGCCACGGTGTACGGCGTCGTCCGGCAGTCGGGCGGGCACATCTGGGCCTACAGCGAGCCGGGCCACGGCAGCACCTTCAAGCTGTACTTCCCGCGGGCGGGGGCGCCGGTCGCGCCCCGTCGGGCGGAGCCCGCCCGGGGCCCCGAGGTCGGCGGCGACGAGACGATCCTGCTGGTCGAGGACGAGCACGCGGTGCGGCGGCTGATCAAGCGCGTCCTGGCCGGCGCGGGCTACGAGGTGCTGACCGCCGGTCGCGCCGAGGAGGCGCTGGAGCTGTGCCGGGCCCACGGCGACCGGATCGGCCTGCTGCTGACCGACGTGGTCCTGCCCGGGCGCGGCGGCCGCGAACTGGCCGAGGCGGTCCAGGCCGGCTGGCCGCACGTCCGCATCGTCTACATGTCGGGCTACACCGACAACGCCATCGTGCACCGGGGCGTCCTCGACGCCGGCACGGCCTTCATCGCCAAACCGATCCGCCCCACCGACCTGCTGCGCAGCCTGCGCGGCTATCTCGACGCCCCGCCGCCCCACGCTTGACGCCGGCCGCCCTTTTCCGGATCATGACTCCAACCCCTGATGGATCGAAGAACGGACGGATCCGCCCGGTAACGGCGGGGACCCCTGCCCGCGATCAGTTGGAGGTTTTTTCATGCGCACCATTCTCTGTGGAATGATCCTGGTGCTGGCGCTGGGGGCTCTCGCGGGTTGCTCGGTCTTCGGCATCGCCACCAAGGGCGAGCTGGAACGGCAGGACGCGGAATTCACCGACCGCCTCGCCGACCAGTCCGCCGCCCTGGACGGGCGCCTGGCCGCCGTCGGCGGCCGGCTCGAGGCCATGGACCGGGAGCTCGGCGCGGCCATTGCCGACCTCGCGGACGAGAACCGGGCCACGGCCGTCGCCGTGGCCGAGGTCCGCACCCGCTTCGAGGGAATCCAGGGGCAGCTGCAGCTCGCCCTGGCCGATCTCGAGAGCGTGGCCGCGGCCGCCGAGCGGGCCGAGGCGGGCAGCCGCCAGGCCATGCAGGTCCACCGCGACGTGCTCCAGGCCGAGCGCGCCCGGCTGCAGGACCGCCTGCGGGAACTGGACTACCAGCTCGCGGCCCTGCCCGGCGCCACGCCGCCGGTGACGGTCACCGAGCTGCCGGCGCCCCTGGTGCCGGAGGCGGTGGCGCGGGGGCCCGCGTCTGCCGGCGGGCTGCCGCGGCCGGGTCTGCGCCTGCCGGACAAGTCGCATTGACGGGCCGGCCCCGGAGCGCGGGGCCGTGCCGGAGGAGACGCCCGTGCGTTGCGCCATGTGCCAGACGGACCTCTCCGCCCCGGCGGCTCCGGCCGCCGGGGCGGACCCCTACCGGCGCTGCAGCCACTGCGGCGGCGTCTTCCTCGACCCCTATCCGGCCGTCCAGTCCAACGTCGTCTTCGAAGGCCCCGAGGGCGTCGCCCGCCAGGCCGAGATCGAGGCGGGCCGGCGCGCCTACTTCGCCCGCCACCTGGTCCGCATCGAGCGCCGCATGGACGCGACGGTGCAGAACTGGCGCCTGCTGGAGATCGGCTGCGGCTCGGGCGTGCTGCTCTCCCTGGCCCGCGAGCGGGGGTGGCGCGCCGATGCCATCGAACTCTCGCCCGAGCTGGTCGCCTGCGCCCGCGCGGCCAACCCCGACGCCGAGATCACCTGCGGCGACATCACCGACCCCACCGTCGGCCGGGCCGACTACGACGCCGTCCTGGCCCTCGACGTCATCGAGCACGTGCTCGCCCCCGACGACCTGCTGCGCAACTGCGGCGCCCACCTGCGGCGCGGCGGTCTCCTGCTGTTGCAGACCCCCAACGCCGAGGGCCTGCGGCACCGGCTCGAGGGACCGCGCTGGGACATGCGGGATCCGCGGCAGCACGTGAACCTCTACACGGCTCGCGGCCTGGTCGGGGCCCTCGGGCGCACGGGCTACGAGGTCGTGAGCCTCGGCACCATCAGCGGCACGGGCCTGGAGGCGGGGTGGCGGCGCGTGGCGGCCCGGGTGAAGGAGGGGGTCCTCGACCAGCTGCGGCTGGGCAACGCCCTGGTCGTGGTCGGTCGCCGGAAGTAGCGGCCCGCGACGCGGGGTCAGCCCAGCCAGTCGCCGTACAGCTCGGGTCGGCGATCCCGCAGGAAGAGGGTCCGCGCGGGGGACGCCGCGCAGGCGGCGAGGTCGAGTTCGACGTCCAGGATCGCATCGCGCCCCTCGGCGGCCCGCGCCAGCACGCGGCCGTCCGGCCCGCACACGAAACTCTCCCCGCTGAAGGTCAGGTGCTCCTCCTCGCCCACCCGGTTGCACAGGGCGGTGAAGGTGCCGTTCTGGAACGCGGCCACCTGCATCTCCGCCTCGTACAGGCCGTCCGGCCATTCGCCCACGGCGCCCGCCTGGGGCACGACCACGAGTTCGGCACCCTGCAGGGCCAGGGCGCGCATGTACTCCGGATAGTGCCGGTCGTAGCAGATGGCGACGCCGATGCGACCGAACCGCGTGGCGTAGACCGGCGCGCCCCGATCGCCGGGCGCGTAGAAGCCCCGTTCGTGGAAGTGCGCGTAGTCGGTGATGTGGACCATCCGGGTGACGCCGAGCAGGGTGCCGTCGGCGTCGATGACGGGCGAGGAGTCCCAGGTGCGGCCGTCGGCGGCCTCGAAGAGGTTCAGCACCACGACGACGCCCAGCTCCCGGGCCAAAGCCTGGAACGCCGTCGTGATCGGGCCGGGCACGGTCTCGGCGCGGGCGAGGAGGTCGGGGGTGGCCGTCACCTGCGGGTAAAAGCGCTCGAAGGCCAGCTCGGCGAAGGCGATCACGTCGGCGCCCCGGGCGGCGGCTTCCCGGGCGGCGGCGAGACCACGGGCCACGTTGGCGTCCTTGTCCCAGGTGGCGTGCTGCTGGATGAGGGCCAGGCGCATGGAGGTGTCCTCGCGTTGGGGTTCCGGCGGTGCGCGGCGAGCATAGGCGAGCCGCTCCACGGTGGCAAGCCTTGACACAGGGACAATGACAACCCGGTTGCACGGATGGCGGCAGCGCGGCCAAGCCCGCTCGACTGCATCAGAAACGTCTGCCCCGAAACAGCTTGATCAATTTTGACAATAGTATTGTCATCTATGACTGGCGCGACGTGTGCGGGTGCGATTCATGACAATCAGGTTGCCGATGACGGTTCCGGACCGCTTCGCCCGGTCGCCTTCGCCAACTCGACAATCATCTTGTCGAACTGCGGTCCGTGCCCTAGTCTCCCGGCAACCCCAACCCGGGAGCCCCCGCCATGGCCGATCGCCAGACCGTCTTCGCCCTGAACACCCTGATCATGACGACCCGCGCCCTGGCGGACGACCTGCGCGATCTGGCGGCGGCGCTGCACGCCGACAGCGAGCTGAGCGTGGCCGAGCGGGCGCTGATGCTCGAACTGCGGCGCAACGGGCCCCGCACCGTGCCGGAGCTGGCCCGGGCCCGCGCGATCAGCCGCCAGGCGACCCAGACCACCGCCAACCCGCTGCTCGCGCGGGGGCTGCTCGAACGGCTGCCGAATCCGCGGCACCGGCGTTCGGTCCGGCTGGGCTTGACCGAGGCGGGGGTCGATCTCGTGCGGCGGGCCATGCGGCGGGAAGGGGATCTGCTGGCCGAGATGGCGCGCGACCTCGAGGCGCCGGAGCTCCAGCAGGCGACCGAGACCCTCGCGCTCGTGCAGCAGGCGGTGCGGCGGGAGGCGCCGGCGGAGAATGCCGCGCCGTCCGCGTCCGCGGTCACCCCGCCGGCCCGGGCCCGCGAAGCCGAGGCCTAGTCGTCCTTCTCCGGCTCCCGCAGCCGCCGCATCCGCTCGACGATCACGTCGGCCTTGCCCGACATGGCGTCCAGGTGACGTTTCTCGAGCACCACGAACACGCCCCGCCCCTCGGCGAAGACCTGGCCGCCGTCGCGATCGCGCAGCGTGGCCGTCGTGGTGATCTTGCGCCCGTCGGCGGCGGTGATGCGCGCTTCGACCACGCAGGCCGCGTCCAGGGGCAGCATGTGCCGGAAGCTGATGTCCAGGTTCGCGGCCACCACCGGATGCCCGGACTGCCAGGCGGCGCCGCCCATGGCCTCGTCGAGGATCGCGGCCATGGCGCCGCCGTGCACGTGGTCGGGCGGGCCCTGGGCGCCGGCGCCGAAGAGGATCTTCCCCCACAGGCGGTCGTCGTCCGCGCCGCGGTAGTAGCGGATGCGGAAGCGGCGGCCCGTGCGGTCGCCGGAGACGAAGGTGTCCTCGAGGGCGAGGAAGGGCAGCTCGGCCGGGCGCTGGCCCGGGTCCGGGGCGTCCAGCCAGTCTTCGCGCGCGTCGGCCATGGCGACTCCTCCGGGATGCGGATCTACTTCGACCAGCCCAGTCCGAACACCACGCCCCGGTCGGAGGTGGCCGCGGCCCCGGCGGGCGGCCGGTTGTCCTTGCTCTCGTAGTACTTGAACTCCGCGAAGAAGTCGCTGAAGACCTCGTGCCGCAGGCTCGTGTCCAGTTCCACGCGCACGCGTTCGTCCACCGACAGGCTCGGGTACACCGACGCGCGGAAGCTCAGGTCCGACTTGGGGCTGTCGTAGCGGAAGAAGGTGAAGCTCACCGTGGCGACGCCCTCGGTCGAGTTGACGGGCGGTTCGTCGCCGGACGGGTACTCGCGGTTGCCCGCCACGCCGCCCTTGAACTTCAGCTCGAAATGCCGGCTCGTGAGCAGGCGGTAGCCCAGGGAGAGGCTGGTGGCGTTGCGCAGGCGCAGGCCGAGCTGGTCGTTGCGTCCGGCGCCCAGGTCGACCTCGGCGAGCAGCCGCCCCGAAACGTCCTTCGAGCCGTAGATGGTGACGTCCCACCGGCGGGTCGTGCGGCCGTCGCGCTCGGTGGTCGTGGTGCCGGTGCCGTACACGCCCGAGCCGTACACCCGCCCCTTGTAGCGCACCTCGCCGCTGAGGTTGGCCTGGCTCGTCTCGCTGGCCTTGGTCCAGTTGAAGCCGGCCGAGAGCGAGACGTTCAGCCGGTCCCACAAGTCCGCGCGCACCGCCTCCAGGGTGGCCACCTCGACCATGGGCAACTCGACCGGGCCGGCGGCGGTGACCACCACCAGACGGCCGTCGGCGCCGGCCTCGCCGAGGGGGCCGAAATGGACCCGGCCCGAGTGGCGGCGCACGAGGAACGGCGCCGTGCTCGTCAGGCGGTGCACCTTGTCCCACTTCACGGCGAGGGTGCCCATGTCGTCGGTCTTCACCTTGAGCATGCCGAGGGACATCTCGCGAATCTCGCAGGTGATCCGGTCGCCGTTGCGGATGACCAGCACGTCGGTCTTGTCGCCGGCCCGGACGGGCGCGGCCGCCACCAACGCGACCCAGAGGAAGAGCAGCGGCAGCAGCGGGCGGAACATGCCGTGGGGGGAACGCATCGTCCCGTGAAGATGGATTCGCCCGCCGATGGGGTCAAGGCCCTTGGCCGCGGTCCGGCGGAGGCTGTATCATGTTCCGACCGCATCCACCCGGAACAGATCCGACCCGACGAGGAGATCCCATGACCCGCCGTTCCCCGCTCTTTGCCTGCCTCGTGCTGGCCCTGGCCGCCGCCGCGCTGCCCCGTCCGGCCGCCGCCGCGCCCCTCACCCAGGAGCAGCTGCTCGACCTGGAGCAGGTGCGCTCGGTCGCCCTGTCGCCGGACGGCCGTTTCGCCGCCTGCACCGTCAGCCGCAACCGCACCCTCGACGACGAGGCCGGGGGCGCGTGGGTGGGCCTCGAGGTCGCCGACCTGAAGACCGGCACCGTCCGGCCGTTCGTGTCCGGCCGGACGACGGTGGGGCACGTGCGGTTCTCGCCCGACGGCCGCCTGGTCTCCTTCACGGCCACCCGCGGCACCGACGCCAAGTCCCAGGTCTGGGTGCTGCCCGTCGACGGCGGCGAGGCGACGGTCGCCACGGCCAGCCCCACCGGCGTGGCCGACTATGCCTGGGCGCCCGACGGGGCGTCGCTCTGCTACATCGACACCGCCGCTCCCGACGCCCGCGAAAAGAAGCTGAAGAAGAAGGGCTGGCTGCTCGAGGGCTTCGAGGAGGGCCTCAAGGACCGCGTGCTGCGCCGGGTCGCCTTCGCGCGCGGCGAAGAGCCCGGCGAGGCCGAGACCCTGGTCGAGGGGCTCGCCGTGTGGAGCGTGCAGATCAGCCCCGACGGCCGCTGGGCCGTGTTCGGCGCGAGCGCGCGCAATCTCGTCGACGAGCAGTACGTGATGCAGGACCTCTACCGGCTCGACCTGCAGGGCGGCGAGCCCGTGCTGATCGTCGACACGCCGGGCAAGCTGGGCAACTACGCCATCAGCCCCGACAGCAGGTACCTGGCCTGGACCGGCGCCGCCACCCGGCAGGACCACGCCACGAGCACCCTCTTCCAGTGCGGCCTCGACGGCTCCCACAACGCCAGCATCACGCCGGCCGACTTCCCCGGCCACATCCGCACCGTGGCCTGGCGCGACGCCGAGACCCTGATCTACAATTCGGACGAGGGCTGCTACCCGAAGCTCAGCCTCCAGAAGATCGGCAAGCGCGCCGCCGCGCGGACGGTGCTCATCGACGGCGCCGAGTCGGGCGTGATCATCGCGGGCTTCGCCGCGCAGCCGGGCGTGAAGGACATCGTCTTCGCCGGCAGCACCCCGACCATGCCGGCCGAACTGTTCCGCTGGCCGGCCCGGGGCGGCGCCGAGCGGCTCACCCACCACAACGCCTTCCTGGCCGACGTCGAACTCGGCAGGCAGGAGGTCGTGACCTGGAACGCGCGGGACGGCCTCGCCATCGAAGGCGTGCTGACCTACCCCGTCGGCTGGGCGGCGGGCGCGCGCTTCCCGCTCGTGGTGCAGGTGCACGGCGGGCCCGAGTCGAACGAGACCAATGGCTGGTACAGCCGCTACGCGGAGCCGGGACAGGTGCTGGCCGGCCTGGGCATCGGCACCCTGCTGGTGAACTACCGCGGCAGCACCGGGCGCGGCGTCGAGTTCGCCGGCCTGGCCTACGGCGATCCCGCCGGGGCCGAGTTCGACGACATCGTCGACGGCGTCGACCACCTGATCGCCGCCGGCCTCGTCGACGGCGACCGGGTCGGCGTCACGGGCGGCAGCTACGGCGGCTACGCCACGAACTGGCTGAGCACGGTCTCCAGCGACCGCTTCGCCGCCGGCGTCAGCTTCGTCGGCTCGAGCGAGCAGATCAGCAAGCGTTTCCTGACCAACATCCCCTACGAGGACGAGTGGGTGCACATGGGCGGCCCCGTGCGCGAGCAGTGGGAGCTGATGACCGAGCGCAGTCCGGTCTTCCACGCGCCGCAGAGCACGACCCCGCTGCTCATCCTCCACGGCGACCGCGACCACCGCGTGCACTTCACCCAGTCGCAGGTCATGTACCGCGCGCTGCAGATGGCGGGGCATCCGGCCGTGCGCCTGATCTACTACCCGGGCGAGGGGCACGGCAACAGCAAGCGTTTCGGCCGCGCCGACTACCTCGCGCGCACCGTGGCCTGGTTCGACTGGTACCTGCTGCAGGGCCACCCGCGCGACGGCGCGATGCCGCCGCTGGACCTCAGCGCGGAGATGGGCCTGCTCGACGACTAGCCGCCGGCCGGGCGAAACGCCACCCCGGGGCCCCGCACAGGGGCCCCTTTTCATGGCCGGCGAACGGCCCGACTGCAGATCGCCCGTAGCGTTTCATGCGTCATGATAGCGTATAATAACTCAAGTTTTCCACACAGGGGCCGATAACGGGGATGGCACCGTCCGGCCCGGATTTCGCAAGCCCGGGGGGAAATTTGGGGATCGCGGCGAAAGCGAGGTTGCAACATGATGCGACTGCCGGAAATCCTGGTGGGCAAGACGTTCCTGTTGGTCGATCCGGATCCGGTCTCGGCCCTCAACATGCGCGGACTGCTGGCCCAGTACGGCCTGAACGTGACCGTGGTGGGCACCGGCCTGGAGGCCCGCGGGCTGGTGCGGCGCAACTACTTCGATCTCGTGCTGATCGATGCCAGGCTCGGCCGGGCGGAGTGGACCGACACGGTGAACGCCCTGCGGCGGAACCACGTCGGCGGCATCCTGCCGCTGGTGGCGCTCGTCGACACGGGCTCGTGGATCGCCGAGGGGACGACGAGTCTGCGGGGCCTCGACGCCGTCATCGACAAACCGGTGCACGTGCCGACGCTCATCACCCGCCTCGCGGGCATTCTCGACTGCGCCCGCAGCGAGATCTTCCGGCCCTTCGACATGAACCGGGTCCTGGACAACATCTTCGCGGTGGCCAAGGAATCGGCGCAGATCTCCGACCGTGAGACGATTCCCAGCGGGGATTGAACGGGGAGAAAGACGGGGGCGGCGCTCCGGCGCCGCCCCGTCGCCGAAGTCCTCAGCCGCCCACCCGCAGCGCCGCCACGAACGCCCTGATCTCGTCCCGCACCCTTCGGTAGCACGCCAGCACCTCGTCCTCGCTCGTGGCCTGCCGCGCCAGGGCCGGCGGGTCGTCGAAGCCGTGGTGCACCACGCGCGCGCCGCCGGGGAACACCGGGCAGCTCTCGTGGGCGTGGCCGCACACCGTCACCACCAGGTCGAAGGGGACGTGCAGCAGGTCGTCGACCAGTTCGGAGCGGTGGCCGCTGATGTCGACGCCCGCCTCGGCCATGACCTGCACCGCGCGCGGGTTCAGGCCGTGGGTCTCGACGCCGGCCGACCAGGCGGCGATGTCGTCGGATCGCAGGGCCCGGGCCCAGCCTTCGGCCATCTGGCTGCGGCAGCTGTTGCCGGTGCAGAGGAAGAGCACCTTCGCGCGCGGGTCGGCGGGATCGCTGGTCATGTCGACGCTCCATGAGAGGCGAGGCCGGCGCCGGCGAGCCAGCCGGTCGTCCAGCAGTTCTGGAAGTTGAAGCCGCCGGTGACGCCGTCGACGTCGAGGACCTCCCCGGCGAGGAACAGCCCCGGCGCGACCCGGCTGGCCATGTTGCGGAAGTCGACCTCGGGCAGGGCCACGCCGCCGCAGGTGACGAACTCCTCCTTGTACGACGTCAGGCCTTCGACGGCGAACGGGCAGGCGGTCGCGCGGACGGCCAGGGCGCGGCGCTCGGCCTTGCCCAGGTCGCCCCAGCGGCGTTCGGGGTCCAGGCCGGCGGCGTCGGCGAGGGCAGCCCACAGGCGGCGGGGCAGCCCGGCGAGGGGCGTCGAGCGCACGGCCTGGCGCCCGTGGGTGAGCGCCGTCGCCTGCAGTTCGGCGTCCATGGCGTCCGGCGTGCGGTCGCCGGTCCAGTTCACCTCGACCGTGAGCTCGTAGCCGTGGTCGGCGAAGTGGCGGGCGCCCCAGGCCGACAGGCGCAGCACCGCGGGGCCGCTCAGCCCCCAGTGGGTGATGAGGATAGGCCCCGTCTCGGTCAGAGCCTTGGCGCCGGGGACGCGGATGCGTCCGGCCGGCACGCTGACGCCGGCCAGGTCGCCGGGCAGGGGGTCGGCGATGTTCAGCGTGAAGAGCGACGGGACGGGCGGCACGACCGTGTGCCCGCAGCCGGCGGCCAGGGCGAGCCCGTCGACACCCGCCCCCGCGGCCTGCCCGCCCGTGGCCAGCAGCACCGCGTCGGCCACGAGGGGATCGCCGTCGGCCAGTTCGACCCGCCACTGCGGGCCGTCGGCGGCCAGGGACGCGACCGCGGCGCGGGTCCGCACCGCGACGCCGGCCTCGCGCGCGGCGCGCTCGAGGGCCTCGACGATGGTGGCCGACGAATCGGTCACCGGGAACATGCGGCCGTCGTCCTCGGTCTTCAGCTCGACGCCGCGGGCGGCGAACCAGGCGACGGTTTCGCCCGGACCGAACCCGTGCAGGGGCCCGCGCAGCTCGCGGCCGCCACGCGGGTAGCGGGTCACCAGCTCGCGCGGGTCGAAGCAGGCGTGGGTCACGTTGCAGCGCCCACCACCGCTGACGGCGACCTTGCGCAGCACGCGGCCGCCGCGCTCGAGCAGCACGAGCGGGCGGTCGGGGGCGATCTCGCGGGCCCGGATCGCGGCGAAGAAGCCGGCCGGCCCGCCTCCGATGACGACGAGCATGGATCCTCCCGGATGCGAAGCGAGGCTTGAGAATATCGCGCCGCCGTGGAAAAATCCCGGCAATTCGAACCCGGCACGGATGCGACCCGAACCGCGCGGAGGAATGCGCCATGAAACGGACCCTGTGGCTGACCCTGGCCCTCACCCTGGCCCTGGCCGGCCCCGCCCTGGCCGTCGAGAAGCACGGCGGCCTGGCCCTGAGCTACGCCGCGCCCCAGGGGCTCTTCGACAAGCTCGTCGGCGACGGCTACGGCCTGTCGGCCATCTTCGACTATCCCATGACGGGCTACGTCGACATCACCGGCTCGCTCGGCTGGTACCGCTTCTCGGGCATCACGCTCATCGAGGGCACCAACATCGAGACCGACTCGACCACCATGTGGGAGTTCGCCGCCGGACCGCAGTTCGATCTCAAGGCCCTGTACGTGGGCGTCGAGGGCGGCTACTGGACCGAGATCGACGAGTGGGGCGTCATGGCCAACGCCGGCTTCCGCAAGGACCTGATCGACCTCTCGGTCCGCTACAAGCCCACCGGCGACGGCGAGTTCTACGCGATCCGGCTGGGATTCTTCTTCTAGGCGGGACCGCGGCCGCGGCTAGGCGAAGCGGCCGATGCCCAGGTCCGCCATGGCCTCGACCAGGGGCGTGTGCAGGGGGCCGTTGGCCACCGCCACGCCCCGGTTGCCTTCCAGCCGGTAGCCCCGGGCGAAGTCCAGGTCGCGGCCCAGCACGTCGGTGACCCGGCCGCCGGCCTCGGTCACGCACAGCACGCCGGCGGCGTGGTCCCAGATCTTCTCGCGATAGACGTCGTCGCGCGGCAGGCGCAGGTAGGCTTCGGCCTCGCCCCGCGCCACCACCGCGTACTTGGCCTGGCTGTCCAGGCGCACCGGCTCGGCCGTGATGCCCAGGTGCGCGGCCAGGCGGGCCGACTCGCCGTGGGCCGAATGCCCCGACTCCACCGACTCGCAGAACCGGATGCCCGCCGTCGCCGACTCGGCGCTCACCTGCACGCGGCGCGGCTCGCCCTCGCCCAGCAGGGGCAGCTCCCAGGTGCCCTCGCCCCGGACGGCGCACAGCAGGGTGCCGTCGCCGCAGGGGCCGTCCAGGCGCGCGCCGAGGTTGGGGCAACCGAGGGCCGCGAGGGCGATCTCGCCGTCGAGGATCAGGGCCAGGGCGATGGCGTACTGCCCCCCCCGCAGGAAGCCCTTGGTGCCGTCGATGGGGTCGAGGGTCCAGAAACGGGGGCTCGCCTCCTTGGCGTCGCCGCGGTCGATCCACGTCAGGACCCGCGCGGCGTCGGCGTCGCCCGTCTGCGTCGCGACCAGCCCGACCACCCGGTCGCGCAGGGCCGCGTGGGCCGGATCGCGCAGGGCGGCGGCGTCCTCCTCGCCGATGACGGGGTCGTCCGGGAAGGCCTGCCCGAGAATGCGGCAAACCAGGGCCTGGCTGCCGAAATCGGCCACGGTGACGGGGCTGCGGTCGGATTTGGCCAGGGCCCCCGGGTCGATGGCGGCCTGCACCTCCCGGCACAGGGCGGCGGCCTGGCGCACGGCGGTCACGGCGGCGGCGAGTTCGGCGGCGAGGGGCAGGTCGGTGCGGAACGGCGTCATGGGATCTCCTGTGGTGTCGCTTGCCTGGATCGGCGGCGGGCGTTAGTCTAGACAGCCGGGCCGGGACCGGCAAGATCTTGTGGCTTCATCAGCGCATCCGATGCCCGCAGTCGAACGTTTGGGGATTGATTCGTCCGGGAGACAAAGCCATGAAGCGATCCATCGTCCTGTTCCTCCTCGTCGTCGCTTTCGCCGCGACGGCCTCCGCCGACGACCTCACCGGCCGCACCGGCATCGGGGGCCAGCTCGGCATCCAGAAGCTGGTCGGCGGCGACCACGACTATTCCAACGTCGACCAGAACATCGGCCTCTGGCTGCGTCGCGGCTTCTCGCCGCGCTGGTCCGGCGAACTGGGTGTCCACTACGGCTGGACCCGCCCCGGCGCCCTGCAGGGCGAGGACGCGGGCTTCACCTTCGACTCGGTGCACGCCTTCTACACCACCCAGCTCACGGGCTTCGCGGGGGCGCGCTGGCATCTGGCGCCCGAGAGCCGTTTCGTGCCCTACCTGGGCGGCCGCCTCGGCTTCATGGACTGGCAGGTGCGCGACGAGAACGGCGGCGACTTCGGCGTCTTCCCCGGCGGCCCGACGGTCGACGGGGCCGACGAGAACGGCGCCACGGTGCCCCTCGAGGGCACGAGCCTGCTGGCCTCGCTGACCCTCGGCGCGGAGTACCACCTGTCCCGCACGGTGGCCCTCGAGGTGGGCGCCCGCCACTCGTTCCTCTTCGGCATGGACCGCGACAACGTGGGCAGCAGCGCCCTGTGGGGCCCCGCCGAGGCCGACATCAACACCGGCCGCTGGGAGTTCTTCCTGGGCGGCACCCTGTGGTTCGGCGGCTCGCGCGACTCGGACAAGGACGGCCTCGAGGACAAGGTGGACAACTGCCCCAACGAGGCCGAGGACTTCGACGGCTTCCGTGACGAGGACGGCTGCCCCGACGTGGACAACGACGGCGACGGCCTGTGGGATGCCGACGACAGCTGCCCCGACGACGCCGAAGACCTCGACGGCTTCCAGGACAACGACGGCTGCCCCGACCCCGACAACGACATGGACGGCATCATCGACACGAAGGACGGCTGCCCCGACCAGGCCGAGGACATGGACGGCTTCCAGGACGAGGACGGCTGTCCCGATCCGGACAACGACATGGACGGCGTGCTCGACGCCGACGACCAGTGCCCCGACACGCCCGCCGGTGTCGAGGTCGATGCGAACGGCTGCCCGGTGGTCGCGGAGATCAAGGCCGAGATGGTGCTCGAGGGCGTGAGCTTCGCCACCAATTCCGACGAGCTGACGCCCGAGTCGTTCGCCGTCCTCGAGAAGGTGGTCGAGTCGCTGAAGGCGTACCCGGAGGTCAACATCGAGATCCAGGGTCACACCGACAGCACGGGCTCGGCCGAGTACAACCTGGACATCTCGAGCCGGCGCGCCGTCACCGTGCGCCTCTTCCTCGTCGGCCGCGGCATCGCGTCGAGCCGCCTGACGGCCGTGGGCTACGGCGAAGGCCAGCCCATCGCCGACAACGGCACCCGCGAGGGCCGCGCGGCGAACCGGCGGGTGGAACTGGTGCGGACCAACTAGCCGGCCCGGTCGACCGTCGGCGATGCGAAGGAGCCCGGGCCGGGATCGGTCCGGGCTCCTTGGCGTCCGGGCAGGGAATCAGTTCCCGCGGAGGGAGTCCCGGTCCGCGGCGATGGCCCGGACGCGGGGGTGGTCCGCGCCGAAGGCCTCTTCCAGGACGACGTAGGCGGCGTCGAATTCGGCGAGGGCCGCGGCGTCGCGCTGCAGGGCCACGAGGGTCTTGCCGTATCCCGCCCGGAACATGGCCGTCAGCACCGCCCGCTCCGGTCCGGCGTCGGCGAAGATCGCGAGGGCGGCCTCGTGGTGGGGCACGGCCTCGGCGGGGCGTCCCATCTCGCGGTACAGGTGGGCGAGGTTGTGTTCGCCGACGGCCGTGTCGGGGTGGTCGTCGCCCAGCACCCGGCGCCTGATCGCCAGCGAGGACTCCCGCAGGACCAACGCCCGCTCGAACTCGCCGAGCTGCTCGTGCACCCCGGCCAGGTTGCCCTGGACCGAAAGCACCGTCGGGTTCTCCGCGCCGAGGCTCGCGCGCATGCGGGCCACGCCGTCGGCCAGGAGGTCGCGCGCCCGGTCGAGCTCGCCGAGCTGCCCGAGCACGTTGCCCAGGGCGACCTGCAGGTCCAGGCGGACCTCGGCGGCCGGATCGAGCCGGTCCTCCGCCAGGGTCAGGCCCTCGTCGAAGAGCGCCGCGGCCCCGGCGAGGTCGCCCGACCACTCGGCGATGAAGCCCCGCTGGAGCTGGATGCGGCAGATCACGGGGCTGTCGGACGGCAGGCCGGCGGCCGCCCGGGCCGCGAGCGCCGCCGTCGAGTCGGCGGCCGCGAGGTCGTCGCCGTCGAGCAGGTGGTCGCCGAGCAGCACCAGGGGCCAGGCCAGCACCGGATCGTCGGGCCCGGTTGCGGTCTCCTCGGCGCGGGCCACGGCCAGGCGCAGCTGGCGGTCGGTGGCCTCGTACTGGCCCAGGCCACGGTAGGTCTCGCCCAGCACGCCGTGCAGGCGCGACGCCAGCTCGGGGCGTCCGGCGAACTCGTCCGCGAGGCGCTCGGCCGCCCGATCCAGGACCTCGACGACGCGCACCTCGGTGCCGTCGTGGTAGGGGTCCGAGGCGGTCAGGATGTCGGTGAGGAAGCCGGTCACGGCCTCCGATTCGTCGGCCGCCAGGGTGGCGGCGCGACCGGCCCGGCGCGCCTCCGCCCAGCCCAGCAGCGAGACCACCAGCCCGGCCGCCAGGGCGATCACGGTGACCGTCGAGGCGATCACCGCGCCGCGGTTCCGGCGGGCGAACTTGGCCAGATGGTAGACCGTGCTCGGCGGCCGCGCGGCGATGGGCTCGTCGCTGAGGAACCGCTTCAGGTCGTCGGCCAGTTCGGCGGCCGAGCCGTAGCGCCGGTCCGGCTCGTGGCGCAGGCAGGTGGCGACGATGGTCTCGAGATCGGCGGGCAGGGCCGCGCCCGGCCGCCCCATGGGTCCGGGCGTCTCCTCGCCGACGATGCGGGCGGCGGCGAGGAAGTCCCTGCCGTCGATCTCGTGGGGCAGCCGTCCGGACAGCGTCTCGTAGAGCAGGGCGCCGAGGGCGTAGACATCCGCGCGCACATCGGTGCCGTCGAGGTCGCCGCGCACCTGCTCGGGACTCATGTAGGCCAGCGTCCCGACGATGCGGCCCGTCTCTTCGCCGATGGTCGTCAGCCGGGCGTCGACGTCCGTCAGGCGCGCCACGCCGAAGTCCAGGATCTTGGGATTGCCGTCCCGGCGCACCAGGATGTTCGAGGGCTTCAGGTCGCGGTGGATGACCCCGCGCAGATGGGCGTGGTGGACGGCTTCGCAGATGCGGATGAACAGCCGCAGGCAGGCCCGGGGGTCGAGATTCGCCTGGCGCACGTAGCCGGTCAGCGGCTGCCCGTCGACCAGTTCCATGGCGAAGAACGGCTGCGTCTCGCCGCCCGCGTCGAAAGTGCCGGCCTCGAAGATCTGGGCGATGCCGGGATGCCCGAGGCGGGCGAGCGTGCGCGCCTCCAGCTCGAAGCGCTGCTTGAGGCGGTCGCCGACCAGGGCGCCGCGCACGATCTTCAGGGCGACCCGGCGGTCGGGGTTCTCCTGCCGCGCGCGCAGCACGAGCCCCATGCCCCCCTCGGCGATGACGTCCTCGATCACGTAGCGGCCGATGCGCCGCCCGGACCACGCGACGGCGCCCTGCTGCAGGAAGCCGCCCACGCGCTCGCGCGTGGAGAGGAGTTCGGTGAGGTCCCGCTGCAGTTCCGGATCGTCGGCGCACTCGCGGGCGAGGAACGCGGTCCGCTCGTCGGGGCCGAGGGGCTCGGCCGCATCGAAGAGCTCGCGCAGGCGCTCGTAGCGCCCCTTCACGCCGGACCCCCGTCGCGCGACAGCTCGCGCAGCAGCCAGGTGCGCGCGAAGAGCCAGCGGCGGCGCACCGTGCGCTCGCTGATGCCGAGCACCTCGCCGATCTCGGGCTCGGTCAGGCCGCCGAAGAACTTCAGTTCGACGATCTGGCGGTCGGTGGCCGACTCCCGGTCCAGGCGGTCGAGCACATGGTCCAGGTCGACGAGATCGAACCCGCCGTCGTCGCCGACGAGGTTCTCGTCGAAGGTGACCCGCACGAACTGGCCGCCCCGCTTGTGGCGCCCCCGGGTGCGGGCGTGGTCGACGAGGATGCGCCGGATCTGGGCCGAGGCGATGTGGAAGAAGTGCAGCCGGTCGTTCCACCGCAGGCCGTCCTGCTGCGACAGCTTCATGTAGGCTTCGTGGACGAGGGCGGTGGGCTGGAGGGTGTGGTCCGGGCGCTCCCGCCGCAGGTAGCCGGCGGCCAGGGCGCGCAGGCTGTCGTAGAGCTCGGCGACGGTTGCGGCGACCTGCTCGGGGCCCGCGTCCGCCGCGGGGCGCGATTGCTCGGCGGGACGGTCGGCGCCGCGGTCGTCCTGGGCCATGGCGTCTCCCGGCAGTGGGTGGTCGAAATGGCGGCGGTCGGGGGCGTTCCCCACCCCGCCACTGTGACACACCAGCGCGATCAGCGTCAATAGGGCCGGGGAAACGCGGGTGAGTCGCCGCAGGGGGATGGGGCAACCGGGGATTCTCGCCATGGCACGCTCCTGGTCACGGGTTTCCCCGGATCATGCGCGCTCCGGCGGGGAATCCGGCCAGCGTCGCCGCGCCGGCTCCGGGCTCGAAAAAAAACGCCCGGACCGCCTTCGGTCCGGGCGTCGGTCGGCCGCGCCTATTCCCACTCGATCGTTCCCGGCGGCTTCGACGTCAGGTCGTAGGCCAACCCGCTGATCCCCGGCAGCCGCAGCACGCGGTCGCGCACCTCGTGCAGGATCTCCAGCGGCAGCCGCGAGGCCGTGGCCGTCATGGCCCGCTCGCTCTGGATCGGCCGCAGGATGCACAGTTCGCGACCCTTGCCGTCGATCTCCAGGGGCACCAGCACCGTCGGGCACTGCCACACCTTCTCGTACCAGCCGTGGCGCCGCAGCGCGTCCATCATGATGAAGTCGCACTCGCGCAGCAGGTCCAGGCGGTCCTTCGTCATGCCGGCGGCCAGCGGCCGGTACGCCTGCGGCATCTCCGGCGCCAGGTTCCACACCGTGCGGTTCAGCCCGCCGATGGTCTTGAACACGGTTCCCGAGGCCTCGGCCAGCGTGTCCCAGTCGGCCTCGCCGTGAATCAGCGCCGGATGCTCGTACGAGCGCAGGTCGGCCTTCACGCCCACCGACTTGATGGGCAACGCGGCGCCCTGCAGCCCGTGCTTCCCGAGGGCGTCGTCCAGGGCCGGTGCGATGGCCGCCAGCTGCTCGGCGCCGTCGACCGTGCCGTCGCTGCACAGCAGCCGCACGCCCAGGCCGGGGCCCGGGAACGGGTGCCGCCAGATCATGTCGTGGGGGATGCCCATCATCTCGCCCAGCTCGCGCACCTCGACCTTGTAGAGGTCGGCCAGGGGCTCGACGACCTTCCCCGCGGCGATCATCTCCTCGATGATGGGCACGCGGTTGTGGTGGGTCTTGATGGTGTCCGAGCGCTTGGTGCCGCCGGTCTCGATGGTGTCCGGGTAGATGGTGCCCTGGCCCAGCAGGTGGTCGGTGATGCCCAGCCGCCGCGCCTCGCTCTCGAAGACCTCGATGAAGGTGTCGCCGATGGCGCGCCGCTTGGCCTCGGGCTCGATCTTCCCCGCGAGCGCGGCCAGGAACGTGTCCGTGGCGTCGATGAAGTGGAAGTTCCCGCCCAGGCCCAGGTCCGTGAACATCTCGACCACGGCCCTGGACTCGTCCTTGCGCATCAGGCCGTTGTCCACGTGCAGCAGCTTCAGGCGGTCCGGACCGAGCGCCTCGGCGAAGAGCTTCGCCGCCACCGTCGAGTCGACGCCGCCCGAGGCCAGCAGGAAGACCGACCCGTCGCCCACCTGGGCGCGGATCCTGGCCACCTGCTCCTCGACGTAGCTGTCCATGGTCCAGGTGGGCGCGCAGCCGCAGATCTCCAGCACGAAGTTGGCGATCATGTCGTCGCCGTGCAGGGTGTCGTCGACCTCGGGGTGGTACTGGAAGCCGTAGCGGCGGAGTTTGTCCGATCCGATCGCGGCGAACCGGTGCGGCTGGCCGCCTTCGCCCAGGATCGAGTAGCCCAGCTCCTCGAAGTCCGGCCCCACCGCCGTGACCGAGTCGAAGTGGCTCATCCACACCTGCTCGACCCGGCCCAGACCCTTGAACAGCGGATGCTCGCGCACGATGTGCAGGTCGGCATGGCCCCACTCCTGGGCGCCGTTGATCACCGTGCCGCCGTAGTGCTTGGCGATCTCCTGGTGGCCGAAGCAGAAGCCGAGGACGGGCACGTCGAGGTCGAGGATGCCCTTGTTCCAGTCGTCGTCCTCGCCGAAGGAGGCCAGGGCGGGGCTGCCCGAGAGGATGACGCCCTTGTAGCCGGCGAAGTCCGCGGTGGCGTCCTCGGGCTGCCGGATCTCGGCAAGCACGTGGGCCCGGCGCACCTTGGTGGCGATCAGGTGGGCGTACTGCCCGCCGAAATCGACGACCGCGATCTTGTCGTGATTGTGGATCTGCTGCGACATGGGACCGTCCCGGTGGAGGGTTGGGGGCGGCCCGGAACCCGGCGTTCCGGGGCTGGGATGGGGGGATATGTAACAGATGGGGCCCGACGGGGCAAGGCCGCCGCCGCGCCCCCCGCTCAGCCGCCCGGCCCGGGCGTTCCGCCCGCCGCGCCCAGCCGCGCCAGCGCCTCCCGCGACGGCGCGAAGTCCGGATCCACCGCCAGCGCCTGCCGGTACCGGGCCACGGCGCCGTCCCGGTCGCCGGCCGCGAGCAGCGCCTCGGCGAGGCTGTCCCAGGTGTTGGCCGAGGCCGGGAAGCGCTCCGTGTTCCAGCGGAAGAGGTCCAGCGCCGCGTCGGTCTCGCCCCGCCCGAGGGCCGCGTAGCCCAGCCGGTTGACGAGCTCCTCCGGAACCTCGACCTCGTAGCCCATCCGCGCCGTCAGCTCCGCGAAGTGGGCCCGGATCGGCTCGCGCCCCTGCGCTTCCACCTCCGGGGGAAGGTTCCAGCCCGCGAAGAGGCCCTCCAGGGCATCGGGCAGGGCGTGCAGCACCATCGACACGTGCGACTCCCCGGGGTAGCGGATCTCGTCCCTGCGCAGCCACCCGGTGGCGAGCGAGTCCAGACGCCCCTGCAGGAAGTCGATCGATTCGGCGTAGATCAGCTCGTCGGCCATGGACAGGAAGAGATAGCGCGGCCCCGCGGGAGGCCGGCTGGTGAGGATCTTCTCGATGGTGCGCAGGGTGCGGCCGCGGTCGTAGTACAGGGCCGGACTCGCGGCCAGCGCCGCCTGGCACACCTCGGGCCGGCAGACCAGGGCGTAGGTGGCCAGCAACCCGCCGAAGCTGTGGCCGAAGAGGATGCGGTAGCCGTTGCCGCGGTACTCGGACTCGATCCAGGGCACCAGTTCGTCGGCCAGGAAGCTGAGGAAGGGACCGGCTCCGCCGCTGGTGGGCAGGTAGTCGACCGGAAAGGGCAGGAAGTCGCGCCGGCGGTCGATGTTGGGCACGGCCACGGTGATCACCGCGGGCGCACCGCCCCGGATGCGCATCAGGTGCAGGGTCTCGGCCATCAGGCCGCCGTAGGCGCCCCCGTCGAGCACGATCATCACGGGGTAGGTGCGGTCGGGCTGGCGGTCGAAGCCCCGCGGCAGGTAGACGGTGAAGGGGCGCTCCTCCGCGAGAATCCGCGAGTGCAGCACGCCCGTGTGGCTGGTGACGTCGGGTGTCGGCGGATCGACGCGCACGGCTTCGCCCGCGGCGGCGGGCCGGGCCGCGAGGAGCAGCAGGGCGAGAACGAGGCTCGACTTCATGGGCGGACGACTCCGGTGCGGGGGCCGTCGGGGGACCATCAACCTACGGCGCCGGACCGGAGGCGGCAAACGTGCGCCGGGAGATCAGTGGACGAGGAAGTTGCCGGCCCAGCCGTCGGGCAGGGCGCCGTCGGCGGCCACGAGGGCCAGGGCCAGGTCGCCTTCGAGCCACACCCGGGCCTCGCGCTCCCAGCCGGTGCCGCGGAAGACCTCGTGTCCGGCCACCTCGGTGCGCTCGGCGCCGGCCAGGTCGAGGTTGGCCGCCGGCACGGCGAAGAGCACCACGCGTTCGCCGGTCGGGGTGCGGTACGACGCCAGGGCCGACAGACGGCCCACCGTGTGCCACACGCGCCCGCCTTCGAGAGCCAGGCCCTCCGTCGCGGCGGGCACCTCGAAATCGAAGGCGAGGGAGTGGCTGAGCCAGCCCGAGAGCTCGCCCGGATCGGTCATGGCGACCTCGAGGGGCCGGCCGATGCGTTCGAGCAGGTAGTGGTCGTGGGTGACGTCCTCGATGTACATGCCGATGTTGCGCTCGACCTCGGCCGGATGGGCCGGCGCGCCGAAGTGGAAGGCTTTCTCGAGCCCCACGCCCAGGACCAGCGACGCGGCCATGGCCGCGGGCACGAGCACCTTCATCAGGCCGGCCCCGCGGCGGCGGGCCAGGGGCACCACGGCGGCCGCGGCCGGGGCTTCGAGTTCCTGCAGCAGCCGCTGACGCATGGCGTCGGGCATGGGGCGGCCGGCACCGGGCAGGCCGCGCAGCCGGTGGCCCATCTCGCGCAGGCCGTCCAGGAAGGAACGGCAGGCGGCGCAGCCGGCCACGTGGTCGTGCATCTCGGGGGTCCAGACCTCTTGCCGGGGGTCGAGCTGGACGTCGTGGCACATGCCGGAGGTGGTGGTCAACTGGCCGATTCTCCCTGTCTTAGGTTCCGTTGGCGGGCCGCGTCCCGCAGGCTTCCGTAGAGGACCCTGCGCGCCCGATGCAGCGCCGAGCGCAGCGATCCGGCGGCGATCCCGAGGCTCGCGGCGGCCTCGTCGTAGCTCCAGCCTTCGACGTCGACGAGCAGGACCGCCGACCGCCAGCGCGGAGGGAGCGCGGCCAGGGCCGCCTCGATCTCGTCGTCGAAGGCGTCGCGCACCACCGCCGGCTCCCATTCGCCTTCGCGCACGGGCTCGATGGCGATGGCTTCGAAGTCGTCGTCCCAGTCCACTTCACCCTGCCGGGCCTGCTTGCGCCAGGCGTCGCGGCAGGTGTTGTGGACGATGCGGGCGAGCCATCCGCGGGCATTGCTGTCGGGCTCGAGTCCGCCGAAGCCCCGCAGGGCCTTCAGGAACGACTCGTGGGCCACGTCTTCGGCGCGGTCGAGGTCGCAGCACACGCTGCGGGCCATCCGGTACAGCAGGTCCAGATGCGGAACGATTTCCGCCTCGAAACGCCGTTTCTCGGCTGCAGAAAGGGGAGACACCGGGCGAGAGTCTTTCGACGGGGGAATCCTGACTTTCTGCAATTCTACATCAATTTTCAGGTTTTGTCTGTCATTTTGAGGGAACGGTGGTCGGGACCCGATGCCGGATCCCCGCTGCTCATCCTCTGCCCAGGGCAGGGATCCCGACCAGGCCCCATGGGGCTCCGCTCCGCTCGCGCACCGGACTACCGGTAGAGGGCCTTTACGCCGGCCCAGCTCGACTGCTCGGTGGCCACGACCTCGCCGGTGGGCTCGATCTTGCCGTCCCAGCGCTCGGTGTAGCCGGGCTCGACCTGGGTCGCCGCGCGCGAGATGCCCGTCAGGAACGGCCAGCCCGCCTGGTCCGCGGGGGCCAGGTCGTTCAGGCGCGTGCCTCCGGTCCAGGTCACATAGCCGGTGCCGCTGCCCAGGGTCGCCGTGTACAGCGTGTGCTGGAACGGGTCGAGGGTGCCGGTGAGGATGGCCGTGCCGTCGGCGAAGGTCGCCGGCAGGGCCCAATCGGCGGTCGTCGCGGCGTCCTCGTAGATGGCGACGCTGCCGCCCGAGTACGCGCTGACGGTGCCGCTGCTGTCCAGCGTCAGGCCCGTGACCACGATGGTGTACTGGAAGCCGCCGAAGTCCAGGGGGATCGGCGTGGCCACGGCGGTGCCGTTGACGATCACGCCGTACACCTCGGCGGTGCCGCCGGGCGCGGCCGGCAGGATCGCCTGGGCGTCGAAGTCGAAGAGCTGCACGGCGCCGGCGGTCGCGGCGAAGGCGATCTGGGCCAGCAGCGCGGAAACGATCACGATCTTCTTCATGGTGTCTTCTCCTGATCTGAAGCCGGTTTGCTAGCGGCCCGGGTTGTAGAGGTTCTTGACCGCGCCCCAGCTCATGGACTCGACCGACACGGTCGACTCGACGTCCAGGACGCCGTCGATCTGCAGGTCGTAGCCCGCGGGGATCTGGGCGCCGGTCGGGGCCGCGAAGGTGCCGGAGAACGTGTAGGCGCAGCCCGAGCACGGGCCGGCCAGGGCCGAACCGCCGGTGCCGTCGACGTAGCCTTCGAAGACGCCGCCGCCGCTCGGGTCGAGGATCAGGGTGAAGCTCGTGAAGTTGCCGGAGAACACCAGGTCGCCGTCGACGAAGGTGCCCGGGACGGTGCCGTTGGCCGGGTTGACGCCCCAGTCGGCGTTGTGCGCCGGGTCGGCGTAGACGCTGATGCCGCCGCCGACGTAGCCGATGACGGTGCGGCCGAGGCCGTCCACGTAGCCGCCGGTGCTGACCAGGCCGTCGATGAAGAGGGTGCCCTCGACGCCGCCGAGGTCGACCTCGAAGAGGGGGTCGATCTGGGTGACGACGGCGGCCGCGGCCAGCACGTCGCCCGGGTTGCTCGGGGCGAGGGTGCCGGTCTCCCAGGCGAAACCGACGTAGTCGACGGCGGCGGCGTGGGCCGTGCCGGCGCCCGACACCAGGGCCACGAGGGCCAGGGCCGGGACAACGATCTTGCGCGTTACAAAGGTCATGCGCGGTGTCCTCCGGATGGGGTTCGGGTGCGCCGCCCGTCCGGGGCGGCGTGTCGCATCGGAGGGAGAACGAATCCGGACGCTGCGAAAGTTCCCGCGGGAGCGATTTTGTCGCGTTTTTGCTTCCTGTAGCTCAAGGTGTTGCCAGGCAATGGGTTCTGTCGGGCCGGCGACAGCCGGCCGGGCCTGCTCGCGTTTTTGCTTGAAAGTTTGTCGCGCGGATCGATATGACTGACGAATCACTCCGGTACTCGACGTGGACCCAGGGAGCCGCCATGAACGCCGCCGCCGACCTCGACCAGTTGCCGAACAGCGCCTTCCGCTACGACGCCCAGGACGGCCTGACCGAGTTCCTCGCCGGCGTGATGCTCTTCGTCGTGGCCCGGTCCATCGAGTCGCCGCACCTGGCCTGGGTGCCGGCCATGCTCGTCTTTCCCATGCGCTTCGGCCTGCGCTTCTTCAAGGAGCGCATCACCTGGCCGCGCATCGGCTACGTGAAGCTGCGCAGCGAGGAGAGGCCCGACTTCGGCCGCGGCGTGCTGGCCTACCTGGCCGCGGTGATCTTCCTCATGGCCTCGTTCCAGTGGATATTCGGCGACATCACGAGCTGGCGCAGCTGGATGAAGTGGCTGCCGCTGCTGGTGGCCGGATTCTGCTCGGGCGGCTTCGTGCACATGGCCCAGCGCACCGGCTTCGCGCGCCACTGGTTCCTGGTCGTCGTGTGCCTGGGCTGGGGCGTGGCCTGCTCCCTGATGGCGGTGCCGAGCGCCTACGAGGGCCTCAAGCGCTGGGCGCTCGGCCTCGGCCTCGTGAACCTGCTCATGGGTCTCGTCGTGCTGCTGGTCTTCATGCGCACCCATCCGGTGCGCGCGGCCGGGGCGGGCGACGGATCGCCCTGATCCCGTCGCCGTGCCGGACGCCGGACCGATTGCCGGGTCCCTGACCCCACCCTATCATGTGCCCTGCCGCGCCGGTTGTCACAGCCGGCCGCGCGCCCGCATATCCGAGGGCAGAAGACACGAGACATCCCCACCCGGAAAGGGCGCTCCCATGAATCGCAATCGCCACCTGCTCGCGGCCGCCTTGCTCGCCGCGATCGTACTCGGAAGGACGAATGCCATGGCCGGATCGAAGACGGAGGTCGCCACCCTCGGCGGCGGCTGCTTCTGGTGCACCGAGGCGGTGTTCGAGGAGGTCGACGGCGTGAAGAAGGTCGTGTCCGGCTACGCCGGCGGCGACGGTCCCGCCGACTACAAGGCCGTCTGCTCGGGCACGACCGGCCATGCCGAATGCGTGCAGATCACCTACGACCCCGAGAAGATCGGCTACCGCGACATCCTGACGGTCTTCTTCCGCACCCACGATCCGACAACGCTGAACCGGCAGGGCGCCGACCGCGGCACCCAGTACCGCAGCGTCATCTTCGTGCACGACGCCGAGCAGAAGAAGCTGGCCACCGAGGCCATCTCGATCCTGACGGCGGAGAAGGTCTTCGACAAGCCGATCGTCACCGAGATCGCGCCGTACGAAGGCTTCCATGCGGCCGAGGACTACCACCAGGACTACTACCGGAACAACAAGCAGCAGGGCTACTGCCAGGCGGTCATCTCGCCGAAGATGGCCAAGTTCCGCAAGGAGTTCGCCGACAAGCTGAAGTAGACCGGACCGCGCCGCGCGGCGTCCCCGGACGGCCCCTCCGCCTCCCCGGCGGAGGGGCCGTTCCCGTTTGAGGCGGCGGGAGTATTTTCGCCTTGTTTTCGCCATTGGTTGTGCTATCCTGATCCGACCCCCGCCCCCTGGCGGGGTGCGGCGCGTCGACTTCCGGCGGCCGCGGCGAGAGCCTTCCCCAGGAAACAGGACGAAGAAAATGAACTGGACCGCACTTCTGACCAGTGAGATCAACGCCACCTACGCCGCCACCGACCGGATGATGGGCCTGCTCACCGACGCCGACCTCGGCTGGAAGCCGGCCACCGGCGAGAACTGGATGACGGCCGGCCAACTCCTCAAGCATCTCGAGACCGCGTGCGGCATGTGCTGCCAGGGTTTCGTGACCGGCGATTGGGGCATGCCGGACGACTGCGGCGACAAGCCCGAGGGAGCCGAGCCCCAGCTGCCCACGGCGGCGCAGCTCCCGGCCGCCACGAGCGTCGCCGCCGCCCGGGCGGCCCTCGAGGCCGACCGCAAGGTGGCCCTGCAGATGGTGGAGAAGGCGGGCGAGCAGAACCTCGACACCCTCGAGACGGCCGCACCCTGGGAGCCCGACAACACCCGCCTCCTGGGCCATCACCTGCTGATCATGGTGCAGCATCTGGCCAGCCACAAATCGCAGCTCTTCTACTACCTGAAACTCATGGGGCGCAAGGTCGACACCATGACCCTGTGGGGCATGTAGTCCCCGCGACTTCCCGCGACGCGACGACGGGCCGGCCTACTTCAGGAGGCTGGCCCGTCGCGTCCGGGTGGTGCCGTCGGTCTCGTCGCGCAGCACGAAGACGTAGGTGCCGCTGGCCACCGCGCGCCCCTGCGCGTCGGTGCCCCGCCAGGTCGCCTCGTGCGGCCGGGCGTCGCCTTCGCCCCGCCACAGGGTGGTGATCCGGCGGCCGCGGGCGTCGCAGATCTCGACGCGACCGCGGTGGCCGGCGGGCAGGGCGAAGCGGAAGGTCGCCGCCGGGTTGAAGGGGTTCGGGAAGGGCTGGTCGAGCCCGCCGGACGCGGGCTGGTCGGGCACGGGCACGACGATGGGGCAGCGCCAGGGCAGGCCCAGGACGTCGGCGCCCTTGGCCACCGCCAGGAAGTCGCCGGCCTTGGCGAGCTTCTGCAGGGGGGCGTGCAGCACCGTGGCCAGCAGCACCGGCCGGCGGCCCTCGGCGAGCTGGAAGAGCTGCACGTCGTCGAGGTAGTCGACCCCGAACGGCTCGACCCGCGCGCTCAGCACGTAGGCGAAGTCGCCGTGCACGAGCACCTGGACGCCCTCGCCGGAAAGGGGCGAGACGCTGCGCCACGTGGGCAGCGCGGGGTCGGTGATGTCGATGCGCACGAGTCCGGCCGTGGGGCTGGCGAGCAGGGCCTGGTCGCCCCACAGGGCCACGTCGTAGGCGTTCCCGCCGGCGGGCGCCTGGCCGAGCAGCGTCGGCGCCTCGGGCAGGGTCAGGTCGAGCACCGCCAGGCCCAGCGTGCCGTTGGCCACGAACGCCGTCTCGTCGCGCAGCTCCACCGCCATGGCCTGGCCCACGCGCAGGGCGCCGATGCGCTCGGGCGCGGTGCGGTTCGCCGTCGACCAGGTGCGGATCGAATCCCACTCCGCGCTCACCAGCACGTCGCGTTCGGCGTCCCAGGCGATGTCCCGGCACGAGCCGTTGGTGGGGAGCGTCGCGACCAGCACCGGAGCGGCCAGGTTCGCCAGGTCGACCACGAGGATGCCCCCGGGGCCGGCCGCCACATAGGCCGCGTCGCCGGCCAGCACGATCGCCTCGGGAAACACCGCGAGCGCCAGCTGGGCCTGCAGTTCCCGCACCGGATTGCCCCCGGTCTCCGGCCCGAAGATGCTGAGGAAGGGATAGTCCGGGCCCCAGCCGTTGACGTCGAAGCCGCCGATGATCGCGCGGTCGGCGGCGTAAACCTGGGCCGTCGGCTCGTCCAGCCAATGCACGTAGGAGCGGATCGTCCAGGCGGTCGGGGCGTATTCGCTCGTCCAGACGGCGCAGTCCCAGGCGGCGGCTCCGCCGGCGAGAACCACCAGCAGGCAGACGATCACGCCAGACGTCCGGGGACGACGGCGCACGAACGGGCGGCATGACATGAGCGATCCCCTTTCGTGAAGCCGGACGCTCCACGGGGATGATTATAGGGAATCGGAATCGCCCGTGGCAATGAACCCGTCGTCCTGGGCGGCCGGATCCTCGTCCGTCCGGGCGGCCAGGCCCCGCAGCAGCGCCCGCACGTCGCGCACGCCGCCCCAGGTGAACCACACCAGCAGCGCGGCGGCCACGACGAGCTCGAGCCACAGCTTCGTGTGCCAGAAGGCGAGCCAGGCCGAGTCGTAGTTCGCCCAGGCCGCGCCGGCGGCATGGCGCGAGAGCATGAAGACCGTGCCGACGGCGAAGACCACCACCCACAGCAGGCTCCAGCCGTAGGTCAGCACGTACAGCACCTTGTCGCGGCGGCTGAACTCGTCGGTGACGGCCAGGGCGCGCCAGCCCCGCGCCACCGCGCCGGCGCCGCGCTCGACCTCGCCCGCGATCTCGTGGGCGCCGCGGTGCAGCAGGCGATCGAGGTCGAAGGGCTCCTGCCGGCCCAGGTACTTCTGGCCGAGGGAGACCAGCACGTACAGCGCCGAGCACACCCACATGGACCAGCCCCACATCTCCTGGCCGTTGGGCAGGTGGGCCTCGACCCAGGCCGCCGCCGCGCCGGCGCGCTCGGCGCCGAGCCCGTCGAGCAGGCCCCAGAACGCGACCCCGTCGTCGCGCCACACGCGCTGGGCCTGCTCGAGCACGAAGCCGGTCAGGGTGAGGGTCACGCCGGCGGTGCAGGCGGTCCAGGCCGCCGCCGTGGTGCCCCAGCTCGTGTACAGGCCGCCGATGATCACGGCGCCCGACCACCCCGCGAAGATGGCGCCGGTCAGGGCGAAGAAGAGCATGATCGCCTGGCTCTGCTTGTAGAAGAGGCTGAACACGAAGATGAACAGGGCCACGCCGACCACCGCCCCGCGCAGCAGGCGCAGGTGGGCGCGCGGCGAGAGCGGTTCGCGGCGGAAGGGCATCACCACGTCCTGCACGAAGATGCTGCTCCACGAATGCAGGTACGTGTTGTGGGTCGAGATGAAGGCGCCCACCATCATGGCCGCGAAGGCGCCGAGCAGGCCCGCGGGCAGCAGCGTGGCCAGGACGACCGGTCCCCGCATCTGGCTGCGCACGGCGTCGTTGTCGAGGGGGGCGAGGGAGGCGCGCACCTGCTCGGCCACGCCGCTCCAGTCCGGATGGTGCATCACGGTGAAGATGAGGATGGGGATGAGGGTCAGGAACGTCTCCTGGGCCCGGATGCGCCACAGGGAGAGCACGCCGCCCATCTTGCCCTCGTGGGCCGTGCGCGCCGAGGCGTAGTAGGCCTGGGTGCCCTGCCAGCTCATGGCGCCGTAGAGCAGACCGATGGCCCCGATGGCGAAGTAGCCGAAGTTGAAGTCGCCGACCTGGCCCGTGTCGAACGGATTGATCTTCGACATGCCCGCCGGCGCCTGCACCATGACCTCGCCCACGTCGTGCCAGCCGATCTTCAACAGCAGGAACAGCGACACCGCCAGGAAGACGAGGCTGGCGAAGGCGCCCTGGATGAAGTCGGTCAGCATCACGGCCACCTGGCCGCCCGCGAAGACGAACCACACGGCCGTGGCCAGCAGCAGCGCCATGAGCGCGGGGAAGGCGGGCAGCGCCAGCGGGCCCAGATGCCACACCTCGGGCAGGCCCAGGTACTGGATGAAGAAGCGCGCCCCGACGGCGGGGAAGATGCCGAAGTTGATCAGGCCCGCCCCGAAGGCGACGGTGCCGGCGACCACGCGGAAGCGGCGCGAGTAGCGGCGTTCGAAGAACTCGGCGAGGGTCAGGGCGCGGGTGCGGCGGAAGCGGTAGGTGACCCAGCCCGTCACCATCACGGCCAGGTTCACCAGGGCGGTGGTGAAGCCCCACCAGTACTGGGCGAAGCCGGCCTCGTAGCCCATCTCGAGGTAGGCCACCACGGTGATGGCGCCGAGCGCGGCGATGCCCTGGGCGACGGTCAGCAGGTAGCGTCCGGCGAGGCGGCCGGCCGCCAGGTAGTCGGCGACACCGCGCATGCGCGAACGCGTGCGCTGCACGACGAGGATGATCGCGGCGTACATGACGACGACGATGGCCCAGTCGAAGAGGGTCATGGCGGGTCCGGATCCATGTCAGAAGAGTCGCGGCTCCTCGAGACGGGCGCTGTCGCCCAGGGTGTGGCCCTCGAGCCGCAGCAGGCGGGCCTTGGTGGTGATGCCGGCGGCGAAGCCCACCAGGGTGCCGTCCTGTCCGACGACGCGGTGGCAGGGCACCACGATGGGCAGGGGGTTGTGGCCCGCGGCCTGGCCCACCGCCCGCGTGGCCTTGGGCTGCTGCAGGGCCCGCGCCACCTCGCCGTAGGTGCGCGTCTTGCCGTACGGGATCTTCAGCAGCTCGCGCCACACCCGCACCTGGAACGCCGTGCCCCGCAGGTCGAGCGCGAGATCGAACGCCGTGCGGCGGCCCACGAAATAGGCGGCGAGCTGGTCGGTCAGCTCGGCGAAGGCGGCCGGGTCTTCGCGCACCGGGAGGGTCGTGGGCGCGGTCTCGCCGCCCGCGGCCGCTGCATCGGCCGCCGCTTCGGATGCCGCTTCGGATGCCACTCCGGAAGACACTCCGGAAGACGAGCCGGAAGACGAGCCGGCCAGCCCGCGGGCCACGGCGTGGGCGCGCGTGTGGTACTCCCAGGCCCGCGGCAGGAACTCCAGGTGGACGAGGCCCCGTTCGCCCATCACGGCGAGCAGGGGATCGACGGCGGTTCTGAGCAGCGCGTAGCGCACCATGCGGCCACCTCCGCCGACCATCCTACCAGAAACGCGGCGCGAGGGGGCGATCGGATGCTGTGCCCACATCCGACGCCCACAAGGTGGTCGACAGCCCGCGCAGCGCCGGTGTAACGTGGACGGCGCCGAACCGACACCCCGCGCCCCCTCACCGAACGGCCGCCCGGCGGCCCCGGAAGTGGAATCATGGACACCCGGACCGCCAGCCCCATCGGACGCCGCGCCCTGCTGGGGGCCGGCGTCGCCCTGCTCCTGCTCGTGCTGCACGGCCTGCTCTTCCGCTTCGTCATCGACGACGCCTTCATCTCCTTCCGCTACGCCCGCAACCTGGTCGCCGGCGAGGGTCTGGTCTTCAATCCGGGCGAGCGGGTCGAGGGCTACAGCAACCTGCTCTACGTGCTGCTGAGCGCGGCGGGGCTGAAGCTCGGCTGCGATCCCCTGCTGTGGGGCCGCATCTGGAGCACCGCCGCGGCGGGCGCCCTGCTCGCGCTGCTGCCCGGCGCGGTGCGGGCGCTGGCACCCGATGCGGGCCCGCGGGGCGAGGCCGCCGGCCGTCTGGCCCAGTTCCTGGTGGCGGCGACCGGCGCGGTGGCCTGCTGGATGCTCGGCGGCCTGGAGACCGTCTTCTTCGCGGCCTTCGCCGTGGCGGCCTGGCGCGGCGCCCTGGCCCGCGACGCCGTGGCCGCGGCGGTGGCGGGGGTCCTGCTGGTGCTGACCCGTCCGGAGGGGCCGGGTCTGGCCGTGCTGTTCCTGGCCTGGGCCCTGCTGCCCGGCGCCGGCGCCCACGCCGCGGCGCCCCGCCGGCGGTCCTGGGCGGGTCCGGCGATCCTGCTCGGGGGCCTGGCCGCCTTCCTCCTCTGGCGCCACCAGTACTTCGGCCTCTGGCTGCCCAACACCTACTACGCCAAGACGGGCGACCTGCCGGGCCAGCTCCGCACGGGGTGGCCCTACGCCGTGGGCTTCCTGCTCTTCTACGGCCTGCCCCTCGCCGCGGCGGCCGCCGTCGCCCTGCGCCAGGGGGCCGGCGCGGTGCTGCGCCGTCGCGACGTGGGCCTGAGCTTCGCCGTGGCCGGGGTCTGGCTGGTCTATGCCACCGTGGTGGGCGGCGACTCCCTCGGCATGTACCGTTTCCTGGTGCCGGTGCTGCCTGTGCTGACGACCACGGTCGCGGCGCTCTTCACCGTGTCGCCCTGGCTCGCGCGCCGGGGCCCGGCGGCGATCCTCACCGCCGTACTCGTGGTCGCGCTGCTGCCCGCCTCCTTCGCCGGACGCGAGCGCCGCCTCGTCGACCTGCACAGGGGCGAGGCCAACCTCGGCGGCTGGATCCTCGCGGGCGACGCCATGGCCGCGCAGCTGCCGCCGGGATCGACCATCGCCCTCGGCCCGGCCGGCTACATCCCCTGGGCCACCGGCTTCCGCACCTGGGACTTCTACGGCATCATCGAGCCCCACATCGCGCATCAGCGGGTGACCTTCGAGTTCGGCTACGCGGGGCACGAGAAGCACGACGGGGCCTACATCGTCTCGCAGCGGCCCGACTACATCCTGATCGGCAACGTCGACATCACCGACCGGCCGCGCACGCAGCTGATCCCGCCGCACCGCCGCGAAGTCGACATCGTGACGGACAAGCGCTTCCAGGCCGAATACGAGCAGATCCACCTGCCCGTGGCCGGCGGCAAGTACCTCAACCTGTTCCGGCGCAAGCCGTGAGCGGCACCGCCCGCGAGGAGATTCCGATGCCCCGACTCTTCGCCGTCCTGCTCGGTGGAAACTGCGCGCCGCGCAGCAACATCGAGCTGCACGACATCGTCTTCGTCGCCGGCGAGTCGCTCGCCGAGACCTACCCCCGACTGCTCGAACTCTGGTTCGGCACGCCTGCGGGCCTGCACGTCGACTCGTGGCTCGAGCTGGCGGTCGTCGACGGGCACCGGATCGTGCTCGGCCGCGATCCGGCGGCGGCGGGCGCGAAGCTCTTCTTCGTCAATCTCGGCGGCTACCGCGCCGGCGAGTTCGCCGAGCTCCACGCCCGCACCTTCGTCGTGGCCGCCTCGGCCGACGAGGCCAAGGAACGCGCCAAGGCGACGCTCATGGGCGACTGCGAGTCGGTCCACACCGACGACCTCTACGACGTGGACGAAGTCCTCGAGGTGGGCGTGGTCGGGGAGTGGCACGTGGGTCTCGAGCCCGGCGCCGTTCCCGTGCCCCTCGAGCCCCACAACGGGTGGCTGCCCCTGCCCGAGGAGCTCATCGCGGCCTTCGCGGCGCGACGGCCGGACGCCCGCTAGTTTGCCGCCGCGGCGCGGATTGGCGATCTTGATCGGCGCGGATCCCCCGCCGCTCCCGTCGACCCCGGAGGACTTCATGATTCCGTATCCGCTCCGCATCGGCGCCCCGGCCGTCCTGCTCGCCCTCGTGCTCGTGCTCGCGCCGGCGCCCGCCGCCCGGGCCGCCGACGAATTCGTCCTGCCCGAGCTGGCCCTCGAGACCTACACCCTGTCCAACGGCCTGCACGTGATCCTGCACGAGGACCACCGGCTGCCCACGGTGTCGGTGAACGTGTGGTACCACGTGGGCAGCAAGGACGAGAAGCCCGGGCGCACCGGCTTCGCCCACCTCTTCGAGCACATGATGTTCCAGGGCTCGGCCCACCACGACGACGACTACTTCACGCCGCTGCAGAAGATCGGCGGGCAGGTGAACGGCTCGACCAACACCGACCGCACCAACTACTGGCAGAACGTGCCCGCCGATCAGGTCGAACTGGCGCTGCAGCTCGAGGCCGACCGCATGGGCTGGCTGCTGCCCGCCATGACCCAGGAGAAGCTCGACAACCAGCGCGACGTGGTGAAGAACGAGAAGCGCCAGGGAGAGAACCGGCCCTACGCCGTGGCGCGCGAGGCCCTGCAGCGGCTGCTCTTCCCCGAGGGCCATCCCTACCGCTGGACCACCATCGGCAGCATGGACGATCTCTCGGCCGCGTCGCTCGAGGACGTGCAGGACTTCTTCCGGCTCCACTACACGCCCAACAACGCGTCGCTGTGCGTGGCGGGCGACTTCGACCCGGCCCGCGTGAAGGAGTGGGTCGCGGCCTATTTCGGACCCATTCCGCCCGGCCGGCCCCTCGAGCGGCTCACCGAATGGGTGCCGACGCTGGCGGGCGAGCGGCGGGCCGTGGCCGAGGACGCCGTCGACACGCCGCGCCTCTACATGGCCTGGCACACGCCGGGCTACTACGCCCCCGGCGACGCCGAGTTCGACCTGCTCGGCGCCATCCTCGCCGGCGGCAAGACCTCGCGTCTGCACCGCCGCCTGGTGCTCGAGCTGCAGATCGCCCAGGACGTGCGCGCCCGCCAGCGCAGCCGCGAACTGGGCGGCGTGTTCGAGATCGAGGCGACCGCCGCGCCCGGGCACGACATCGCCGAGCTCGAGGCGGTCATCGACGAGGAGCTCGAGCGCCTGCTCGACAAGGGCGTCACCGGCGAGGAGGTCGAACTCGCCCGCACGGGCATCGAGACCGACTTCGTGCGCGACCTGCAGGAGGTGGGCGGCTTCGGCGGCCGTGCCGATCGCCTGAACCGCTACCACGTCTTCGCCGGCCGGGCCGACTACCTGGCCGCCGACCTCGCCCGCTACCGCAACGCCTACGCCGGCGCGGTGGGGGCCTGGGCCCGTCGCTGCCTCGGCCGCGACAACCGCGCCGTGCTGCACGTGGTGCCCCGGGGCGACCTGGCCGCCATGCCGGAGCCCGCCGGCCTGGACCGCACCCGCCTGGCCGGCAGTGCGGGTGCTGCGGCCTTCGTGCCGCCGTCGATCGGCGAGGCCGTCCTGGAGAACGGCCTGAAGGTGTGGACGATCCCCGATCCGTCGCTCCCCCTGGTGCAGTTTCGCCTGGAGATCCGCAGTGGCTGGGCGAGCGATCCCGCGGGCCGCGCCGGCACCGCCGCCCTGACCGCCGACCTGCTCGACGAGGGCGCCGGCGGCCGCGACGCCCTCGATCTGGCCCGCGACGCCGAGCGGCTCGGGGCGCGCCTGCGCACGACGAGCAGCTTCGACGGCAGCTCGGTGGCGATCGAGGTGCTGGCCAATCGGGCCCGCGACGGCCTGGAGCTGCTGCGCGACGTGGCGCTCGAGCCCGACTTCCCAGTCGAGGACTTCGAACGCGTGCGGCGGGCCCGGCTGGCCCGGGTCCGGCAGGAGGCGCGCCGCCCGCGCGACCAGGCGGTGAAGGCCTTCCAGGAGCGCTGCTTCGGCGCGGGACATCCCTACGCCCAGCCCTACACCGGGAGCGGCGATCCGGAGGCGCTGGCCGCCCTCGACGTCGCCGACCTGGCGGCCTTCCACGCCGCCCACTACACCGCCGACAACGCCGTGCTCGTGGTCGCGGGCGCTCTCGACGGCGAGACGGCCCTCGCCCTCGCCCGGGACGTGTTCGGGCGCTGGGCCCCCGGCGAGCGGCCCGCACCCGACGTGCCGGCGGCCGCGCCGGCGGCGGCGGGATCGATCCTGGTTCTCGACCGGCCGGGGGCGGCCCAGAGCTTCATCGTCGGCGGCTTCCCCGCGGTGGCGCGACGCGACGCCGACTACACGGCCCTGGACGTGGTGAACACGGCCTTCGGCGGGCAGTTCGGCTCGCGCATCAACATGAACCTGCGCGAGGACAAGGGCTACACCTACGGCGTGCGCAGCCAGCTGCTCGCCCTCGGCGGCGGCGGCGCCTTCCTCATGTCCACCCCGGTCGAGACGGGGGTCACCGTCGCGGCCATGCGCGAGCTCGTGGCCGAGATGGACTCGCTGCGCACCGCTCGCCCCCTGCGCGGCGACGAACTCGCGGACAACCGCAACCGCCTGGTCATGGGTTTCCCGCAGCGCTTCGAGACGCGGTCCGACGTGGCCGCCGCCGCCGGCGAATTGGCCCTGTACGGCCTGCCGCGCGACACCTGGCAGGACTTCGCGGCCGCGGTGGCGGGGGTCGACGAGGCGGTCGCCGCGGCGGCCGTGGCGCGGCACCTGGACCCGGCCCGGCTGATCTGGGTGGTGGTGGGCGACGCCGCGGTGATCGGTCCGGAACTCGAGGCCGCCGGGCTCGGCCGGGTCGAGATCGCGGGTTCGGGGACGAAATAGACTGGCGTCCCGGCACGAATTGGCCGAAAATGGGCCCTTCTCGGGAATTTTCCGGGTCACAGCCGGTGGCCCGTCACCATAGGGACAGGAGCAGGAGGTGAGCATGGGCCCGCAGTCCGGAGACGCCCCGAACAGCGAAAACGCGCCCATGTCGCCCCTCACGCCAGCGGATCTGGAGAAGGTCCGCGCGCGGGATCCGGAAGCCCTCGGGCTCCTGTTCGACGTCTGCTTCGGCCGGGTCTACAACCTGGCCTACCGCCTGATGGGGCAGGAAGCGGCCGCCCAGGACGTCACCCAGGAGGTCTTCCTGCGGGTGCACCGGGCGGCGCACCAGCTCGACCCGACGCGCGATCCGGTTCCCTGGCTGATGACGATCACGACGAACCTCTGCCGCGAGCAATGGCGGTCGCGGCAGGGGCGGCAGGACAAGGCGACCGCGTCGCTCGACGCCGATCCGGACCGCACGCGCGACGTGCCGTCCGCAGCGGCGGCCCCCGATGCCGACCTGGTCGAGGCCGACCGGCGCCGTCTCCTCGAGGACGGCCTGGCCCGGCTGCCGGACGCCATGCGCGAGGTGGTGGTGCTGCACGATCTGCAGGGGCTGAGCCACGAGCAGATCGCCCACATGATGGACGAGGCGGCCACGGCGGTCCGCAAACGCTACTCACGGGCCCTGGCGCGATTGAGGGAGATCATGCAGGCCCACAGACCGGATGTGCTGGAATGAGCGAGCGCGACGACATCCACCTCACGCCCGAAGAGGAGCAGCGGATCCAGGCGTCCGTACGCGCCCTGGGCGAGGTGCGCGCCGACGACGCCTTCCGGGCCCGGCTGCGCGAGCAGTTCCTGTCGGGCACGATTCCCGCCGCGGCGGAACCCGCTCCGGAGATCGCCGCGCCGGATGGGGCCTCACCGGGGCTGGCCGCAGCCGAGGCCGAAGCGGCCCTCGAGCCCGCCTCCCCGCCGCAGATCGTGGCCCTGCCATCCCGGCGGCCGGGCCGCCGGGCATGGGCGCTGGCGGCCCTGCCCGCCCTCGCCGCGGTGCTGGCGTTCGTCTTCCTGGGCGGCGGCGAACCGGAATGGCGCCTGCAGGGTGTCCGCGGCGACGGCCGGGTGGTCATCGCCGGCCAGGCGGTCGACGCCTCCGCGCGCACCGACCTGTCGCGCCTCGTGACCGACGGCGCCCGCTACGAGGTGGGCGAGGGCGTCGAGATGGACCTGGTGCTCGGCGACATCATGGTCGTCGGCGTGCACGGTCCGACCACCTTCGAACTGGCGGCCCGCGACGCCGCGGCTCCCGATCGCTTCGAGGCGCGTGTGGAGGGCGGCGAGTTCCGCTTCAAGTCGGGCCCGGCCTTCCGGGGCCACGAGATGGTGATCCGCACCTCCGAGGGCGACGCCCACATCACCGGCACCACCGTGGCCGTCTACAAGGATCCGGACGTGACCTGCGTGTGCGTGCTGGAGGGGACGGCCCGCATCGGGCGCGATGGCGAACACATGGACGCCGTGCCCGCGGGCATGCGCAAGGTGATGTTCGCCGACGGCAGCGCGCCGAAGGTCATCCCCATCGAGCCCGGGCACCGCGACGGCCTGATCGAGTTCGAGGGCTACAACCGCGACACGTTCCGCTAGCCGGCGCCCGCCCGGTTCAGGCCGCGCCCGACCCGCGCCGCGCGCGCAGGGCGACGTCCGCCACGATCACCACCAGGATCAGGATCAGCAGCACCCAGAAGAACTCCTCGGTGAGCACCGCCGCGATGAAGGTGGCCGCCTGGATGCCCCCCAGCACCGCCAGGCGGGGCCGGAAGTGCACGCCGGCCAGGGTCGTGGCCATGGCGAGCAGGAGCAGGGCCACGAGGCCGCTCGTGGTCGGGGTGAGGGTCTCGGCGCGGCGCAGGAAGAACACGAGCAGGATGCCCGCCACCAGGGACAGCCAGTGGAAGACCTGCCGCCGCAGGTGCCCTCCGGCCGATTCGCCCGCCTCCGCCGCCGACTTCCAGGCCAGTCCGATGCTCACGCCGCCGCTGACCAGCGCCATGGCCAGCCAGTACCACAGTCCCCATTTCACCGAGTAGTCCATGATCGCCACGCCCCCGAGGGAGAGCACCACCAGGAAGATGAACGTGTTGCGGCCGAGTCCCGGACGCGAGGTGGAGGTGGGGGCGGCGGTGCCGGACATGGGGCTCTCCCTGGCTGGGGAACGGTGCGGCCGCGCGGGCCGGGATCGCGCTGTTCGTACCAGCATTCGTCGATGCCGTCAAGGTGGCGGCGGGACGGGGCCGAGCCTATCCTGGACCCCATGGTATCCAGCGCATCGCCCCGCTCCGCCCTTCGCCTCGCCGCCGCGGCCCTTGCCGGGGCGCTTTTCGTCGTCGCGCTCGTCGCCTGTTCGCCGTCCGGCCCTTCGGACGCCGATCCGGTGCGGGTGTCGGTGACCACCGACACGTCCGCCGTCGCGCCCGGCCGCTCGGTCACCCTCGTCTGGCGCTTCGCCATCGCGCCGGCATGGCACCTGTACTGGGTGGGCCGCAACGATTCGGGCTTCCCGCCCACCATCGACCTGGCGCTGCCCGCGGGCTGGATCGCCGGCGCCCTGCAGTGGCCGGCGCCGGAGCGGCACCTGGCCGACGGGGACATCCTCGACCACGTGTATTTCGACGAGCTGGTGCTGCTGCAGAAGGTGCGGGTGCCCGACGACGCGGCGCCCGGCGTGGTGGAGTTCGCCGCGACGGTCGAGTGGCTGGGATGCAAGGAGGCCTGCGTACCCGGGAAGGCCACGGTGCCGGTGGCGGTCACCGTCTCGCCACAGCCTGCGGCCGACCGTTCGGACGCCTGGCGCGCCGCCCACGACGCCCTGCCGCAGCCGCTGCCCGCGGGGCTGGTGTCGGCGGAGTGGTCGGGACAGGTCTTCCACCTGCGGCCCCTCGCGCCGGCGGGCGGGCTGGCGTTCATGCCCACCGTCGACTGCGGCGAGCTGGTGAACCTCGCGCGCGACGGCGCCGGCGAGACCCTCGCCCTGCGTTTCCAGGTCCGCGACGGTACGGTGGGGCCCGTCCGCGGGCTGCTCACGGTCCGCGCCGCCGACGGGGCGACGCGGTCCTACACTCTCGACTTCCCCGCCCGGACCCTGGACGACAACGACCCCAATGGAGGATAGAAGATGCGTCACGCGATCCTGATCACCGCCGCCCTGCTGCTGCTGGCCGGCGGGGCCCTGGCCGAGCTCGCCCCCGGCGACGCCGCGCCCGATTTCACCCTGACCGACACCGCGGGCAGGGAGCACCACCTGCAGGGCTACCTCGACGCCGGCCAGACCGTCGTCCTGGAGTGGTTCAACCCCGACTGCCCCTTCATCAAGAAGCACCACGCCAGTGCCCGGACCATGAACGAGGCCTACGCCAAGGTGAAGGACCACGACGTCGTGTGGCTGGCCATCAACTCGGGCGCACCCGGCAAGCAGGGCGCGGGTCTCGAGCGCAACAGGACCGCGGTCACGGAGTACGAGATGCCCTTCCCGGTCCTGCTCGACGAGTCGGGCGAGGTGGGCATGGCCTACGGCGCCAAGACGACGCCGCACATGTTCGTGATCGCGGCCGACGGCACGGTGGCCTACAACGGGGCCATCGACGACAATCCGTCGCCGTCGCAGATGGGCGAGACGAACTACGTGCTGGCGGCGCTGCACGCGGTGCTGTCCGGCGCCGAGGTCGAGCACGCGACCACCAAGCCCTACGGCTGTTCGGTGAAGTACGGCAAGTAGGTCCGGCCGGCCTCGTGCCGGGGCCGACCGCGAGCGCCCCGACCCGGATGGGTCGGGGCGTCGTCGTTCAGGCGGTCGCGGCGGGCACGGGCAGCGGCCGGCCCTCGGCGTCGATGTGCACGTAGGTCACCTCGGCGCTCGTCACCGGTACGGTCTCGCCGCCGGTGCGGCGGGCGGCCTCGACGCGCACCTCGATCGTCAGCGAGGTGCGGCCCACCCGGATCACCTCGGCGTAGAAGCTCACCAGGTCGCCCACGCGCACGGGCTGCTCGAAGACGACCTTGTCCATGGCGACGGTCACGACGCGGGGGCAGCCCCGGGCGATGGCGGCCACGGCGCCGGCCTGGTCGATGTGGCTGAGGATGACGCCGCCGAAGATGGTGCCGTGGTGGTTGGTGTCGCGGGGCATCATCAGCACCCGGATGGCTGGTTCCATGGTCGCGCTCTCGGGGTTCGGGGGTGAAAACGGGATTCGGAATCGATTCCGACTGTGCTATCCTGCCGCCAACAAAACACCGCGCCCCACCCACGTCAATCCTCGCGGAGGGTTTCCATGCCTCGTTTCGCCACCCATCTCGTGCGCGGCCTGTGCGCGGCCGTCCTCTTGGCCGGAGTCGCCGGGGCCGCCGTTCCGGACGAGTTCACGAACCTGAAGGTCCTGCCCGCCGAGACCGGCAAGCAGGAGCTGCTCGACATCATGAAGAAGTTCACCGCCGATCTGGGCATGCGCTGCTCGGACTGCCACGTGCAGAAGGTCCCGGGCGACTTCGATTCGTTCGACTGGGCCAGCGACGAGCTGCGCAACAAGGAGAAGGCCCGCGGCATGATGCGCATGGTGGGCCGTCTGAACGGCGAACTGCTGCCCGAGGCCGCCGGCGGCCACGCCGACGGGATCACCTGCTACACGTGCCATCGCGGCCTGCACGAGCCCCGCACCATGGAGCAGGAGATGCTGCGCACCGCCCACAAGAGCGGCATCGAAGCCGCCGAGGCCCGCTACCGGGAGCTGCGGGAGCAGTACTACGGCTCGGGCTCGTACGACTTCGGCTCGAATCCGCTCTTCGCGGTGGCCAACACCATGGCCGAGTCGGACGACCTCGACGGCGCCCGCGCCATGGCGAAGCTGAACATCGAGATGAATCCGGACGACACCAAGGCCCACCTGCAGCTCGCCCAGATCGAGCTGGCCGCGGGCAACCGCGAGGAAGCCGGGCGCGTCGTGCGCGAGGTGCTGGCGAAGGATCCGGAGAACCGCCACGCCAAGCGCATGCAGATGGAGCTGGCCAAGTAGCCATGTCCCTACGCGTGCCGGTCAGACGCCTGGCGATCGCCGCCGTCCTCGTGGCGGCGGCGATCCAGTTCGTCCCCGTCGACCGCACCAATCCGCCGGTGGAGACGGCCCTGACCGCGCCGCCCGCGGTGCGCGAGATCCTCGTCGGCGCCTGCTTCGACTGCCACTCCCACGAGACGACCTGGCCCTGGTACAGCCGGGTGGCCCCCCTGTCCTGGCTGATCGCCGACCACGTGACCGAGGGCCGCCGCGACCTCAATTTCTCCCGCTGGCCGGCCTTCGACCTCGACGCGCAGGACCTGTTGCTGCGCGAGATCGCCCGCGAGGTCGCCGCCGGCGACATGCCGCCCCGCAGCTACGCCGCGGCGCATTCGGCGGCCCGCCTCACGGCCGCCCAGCGCGACCAGATCGTTTCCTGGGCCAGGCCGGCCACCGATTCCGAGGCCGATTTGCCCTATTGAGAGAATTTCCGGATTGTTTCCCGGGCCGTGACGATGATAGGCTCTTCTCAGAGAGCGATGGTTGGGAGGTTGCGCCTCCGGGCGCAGGGGCCGTCGTTCCGGGGGAGGCTGTGTTCCCGTGGGGAACATCGGACGGACCTGTCTGCTCATCACCATCGCTCTGGCGTGGGCCTTGCCGGTCGGCGCCCAGGTCTACAATTTCCACACCTACCGCGAACTGGACGGTCTGCCCAGCAACACCGTGCGCGGCATCGTGCAGGACGACGACGGCGTCCTGTGGATCGCCACCGCCCGCGGCGTCTCCCGCTACGATGGCGAGACCTGGGTCAACGAGACCCAGTTCGGGCGCCGTCCGGGCACCTACGTATCGTTCATCGCCAAGGCCGCCGACGGCAGGCTCTGGGCCCATGGCGCGGGGCCGAGCGGTCTGCTGCTGATCCGGGGCGACGACGGGTGGCGGGTGCGGCAGGCCTCGCCGAGCCTGGTCCGCGAAGGGGGGTTCGCGGTCTACGACCTGGGCCGGGCACCGAACGGCGAGACCCTGCTGACCGCCGTGTCCCGCCAGGGCGAGGTGGCCCTGTTCTCCGAGACCGAAGACCGGGTCGTGGCCCTGCCCGACCGTCAGGCCGAAGTGAACGCGGTCCTCTTCCACGACGAGGGCCTGCTGCTGGCGACCGATCGCGGCCTGTACGTGCTCGATCTGCTGAGCCTGAAGTTCCACCGCACGGAGGTCACCCGACCCATCCATGCGGTGTGCGCGGCCGAAGGTGGGGAGATCTGGTACGTCGGCTCCGACTGGATCGGGCGCGGCCCCGTCGGGGCGCCGCGGGTCGTGGCGTCCGGCCTGCCGATCAAGCTCGAGGTGCCCGCCGTCGGGGTCGTGGCGACCGCCGACCGCGCCGGCGGGATCTACTTCGCCGATCTCGGCCAGGTGCACTACTACCATCCCGACATCGGGCTCGAGTTCCTGACGCGCGAGTCGGGCCTCGCCGCCGTGGGCGCCACCGACATCATGGTCGACCGCGAGGGGCTGGTCTGGTTCACCGGCCTGCGGGGGATCAGCAAGCTGGTCAGCCGCAGCCTGGCCGGTTACGACCAGCGGCATGGGCTCTACGACAACGAGGTGTCGGCGATCGAGTTCCTGCCGGATGGCGGTGCGGTGCTGGGCCACATCGGCGGGCTGACCTTGTGGGGCGATCAGCCGCGACGCATCTCGTTCGCGGGGGACAACGAGGTGCTCGAACGGGTCACCGACCTCGCGACGGATCCGCAGGGGCGGGTCTGGTTCGCCGCCGACAACCTGGGGATCGGCCGGCTGGAGGCCGACGGCCGCCTGGAGTTCGAGGGCGGCGCGCCGGGCACTCCTCCCCGGGCCTATTCCCTCCTGTTCGACGCCGAGGGGCGCCAATGGGTGGGCACCAACTACCAGGTGCTGCGGCAGGGCGACGACGGCGTGCTCGCAGAGGTGCCGCTGCCCGGTCTCCCGCACGCCATGATCCGCCGGCTCGTGCAGCTCGCCGACGGGACCATCTGCATCGTCACCGCCTACAACGGCCTGTTCCTGTCCCGCGACGGGGCGATTACCAAGGTCCGCAGCCCCTCCTACCGGGCCGAGCAGACCTACGGCGTCTTCGAGCGGTCGCCGGGCGAGATCCTGGTGGGAACCGTCGAAGGGCTGTACGTGCTGGACGGCGACGGGCTCCGGCGGCCGGGACGGGATCTGCCCGCCATCGCCCGGCCCGTGTACGTGATCCTGGCCGACCGCGAAGGGCGGCTCTGGTTCGGCACCGACAACGGCGTGCTGCGGTGGTCGGCCGCGGGCCTCGATCACTTCACGGCGCGCGAGGGCCTGCTCGGCGCCGACGTCAACCGCGACGCCATGAAGCTGGCCGCGGACGGCAGCATCTGGATCGGCACCGACCAGGGCCTGAACATCCACCAGCCGGCCTTCGAGGACCGCGGGGCCTCCGCGCCGACCGTGACCGCGGGGGCCGTCGTCGCCGACGGCATGGCGCTGGCCGCGAGCGGCCGCTACACGCTGAACCGTCCGCCGCGCCAGCTCGAGTTCGGCTTCCACGGCGTCTCGTTCCGCGACGAACGGCGCAATCGCTACCAGACGCGCCTCGAGGGATTCGAATCCGCTTGGCAGGGCCCCGCCGCCTATCCGGGCGGCACCGTCCGCTACACGAACCTGCCCCCGGGCACCTACCGCCTCCACGTCCGGATGGTGGCCGCGGACGGCTCCTTGAGCCCGGTCGCCACCAGCGGCGAGGTGGTGATCCGGCCCGAGGTGAGCGACCGCTGGTGGTTCCGCGCCCTCGTCCTGGCGGGCGTCCTGGCCGGACTCCTCGTGCTCTCGCTCTACGTGTCGGGACGGCGCTACGCGCGGCGACTGCAGGGCCAGGTGCGCGACCGCACGGCGAGTCTCGAGCTTTCCGAAACGCGGTTCCGGTCCGAGTCCCGGCGCCTCGCGGCGATCCTGGGCAGCATCTCCGACGGGGTGATCGCCCTGGACGACACGGGGCGGGTGGTGCTGGCCAACGCCGCGGCCGAGCGGTTGCTCGGGGGGGGGCGCCGGGAGCCTGGAGGGTCGCGCCTGGTCGAGCTTCGACCTCGACCCGCCGCTCGCGCTGGAGGGTGCCGAAGCCGACCATCGGGCCCGCGGCCTGACCGGGGCGGGAGGCGAGGCGGTCTGGCTCGAGTTCTCGGTCGCGCCCCTCACCGATCCTGCGGGCCGGCGGACGGGCCGGGTGCTGGCGTTCCGCAACGTCACCACCCGCCGCGAGCTGGAGAACCAGCGTCTGCGGTCCCAGCAGCTCGAGTCCCTGGGCGTCCTGGCCGGCGGCATCGCCCACGACTTCAACAACCTGCTGACCATCATCATGGGCAACATCTCGCTGGTCGAGGAGGCGCCGGGCATCCGGGCCGAAGAGACCAGGCGACTCGAGCAGATGAAGACCGCGACGGAGAGCGCGCGCGCGCTCACCGACCAGTTCCTGACTTTCGCCCGCGGCGGCGATCCGGACACGGTGCCCACGGCGCTCGCGGCGATCGTGACCCAGGCGGCGACGCTGGCCTTCAGCGGCGCTCCCGTTTCGTACGAACTCGACCTGCCGGCCGACCTGTGGCCGGTGCGCGTCGACCGGGCCCAGATCGGGCAGGTGCTCAACAACCTCTTCCTGAACGCGTGGCAGTCCATGGAGGGCGGCGGACGCGTGGTGATCTCGGCCCGCAACTGCGAGAATTGCAGCGACTTTCCGGGCGATGAACGCTGCGTGCGCCTCGACGTGCGCGATCAGGGCGCCGGCATCGCCCCCGACGATCTCGAGCGGATCTTCGATCCCTACTTCACCACCAAGGAGACCGGCACGGGTCTCGGTCTGGCCATCGCCCATTCCATCGTGCGGCGCCACGGCGGGGCCCTGATCGTCCAGTCGCAACCCGGATCGGGCTCGGTCTTCACGCTGGCCCTGCCGGCCATCGAATCGACCGTGGCGGAGCGGCCCGTCGCCGCGCCCGGAGCGGTCATGCCGGGGGGACGGGTGCTGGTCCTCGACGACGAGGCCGAGGTGCGTGACGTGTGCCGGGGCCTGCTCGAGAGTCTCGGCTTCCGCTATGCCGGGGCGGAGACGGGCGAAGACGCCCTGCGGGCCTACGCGGCGGCGGTCGCCGCGGGCGATCCCTTCGACGTCGTGATCATGGACCTGACGGTGCCCGGGGCGATGGGGGGCAAGGAGGCGGTCCGGCGCCTGCTGGCCGAGGATCCGCGGGCGCGGGTGATCGTCGCCAGCGGCTACTCGCGCGATCCGGTGCTGGCCAACCACCGGCAATACGGCTTCATCGCGGCGCTGCGCAAGCCCTTCGACCGCGAGGCCCTGCGGGCCGTGCTCGGGGCCGTGATGGACGCCGCGCCCGGGGTCCGCGACTGAGGGCAGCGCTCAGCCGTCCTTCTCCGCTTCCCGCTTCTCGGCGGCCTCCACCCGCGCCAGCAGGATCTCGCGCCGCTTCTGGGCCGTCGCCAGGTTCCGTTCGGCCGCCGCTCGGGCCGTGTCGCCGTCGGCCGCCTTCACGGCCGCGGCCAGGTCGGCCAGGCCGTTCTCGGTCTCGGCGAGCATGGCCCGCAGCTTCTCGAGCGACGCCGCCTCCTCGGCCTTGTCGAAGATCACCTGCACGTCGGCGTCGGCGCCCGCCGCGGGCGGGCCCTCCGGGCGCCGCGGCACGAACCGTTGTCCGGGGGCGACCTCGCGGCGGTTGAGGAAGGCCGGGGAGACGATCTCGACCCCGTCGCCGTGCAGGGCGTCGAGGACGGCCGTGCGCAGGCGGGAGCGGAAGGTGAGCAGGCGCTTGGTGTCCTCGAGCAGGCCGGCGACGCGGTAGGTCACCGCGTAGTCGCCCAGGTCGAGCACCTGCACGAAGGGATCGCTGAGTCCGGTCGCGCCGGCGGCCTCGAGCAGCAGCCGTTCGATCCGGCCGTGGGGCACGTCGTAGCCGAGGGAGACCGTGGCGTCGACGATGGTGCCGCTCGCGCGCGTGACGGTGACCGGATTGGTGGCGATGAAGAGATTGGGCAGGGTCGTCAGGTCGCGGCTCGCCGTCTGGATCTCCGTGTGGAAGAGACCGCGTTCGGTGACCCGGCCGAAGTGGTCGCCGACCGCGATGAAGTCGCCCGACCGGAAGTTGCGCACGGCCTTGAGCATGATGCCGGCCATGGCGTTGCCGAGGAAGGTCGACGAGCTGAGGGAGATCGTCACCGAGGCGATGATCCCGACGAGGGTCAGCAGCTGCCCCTTCAGGTCGGTGCCCACCGGCAGCGCGACGATGATCAGCAGCACGCCGACGAAGATGACCCCGGCCATGATGAGCTGGTTGCGGAAGCGCAGGCCCGTGTTGCGGCTCGACTGCCGCCCGAGCATCCGCTGGACGACAACGAGAATCAGGATCACGACCACCGTCGGCACGAGGGAGAGAACCCCCGTGCCCAGATGGGAGAAGAGCCGGACGACCTGGTCCAGGAATTCCTGCATCGGCAACCTCGCGCACCCCTGTCGGGGCTGGACTTTCCGCGCCGGAGAGCGGATTGTTCAGGGCGAGCATAGAGGGGTTCTCGCACGAAGGAAAGGATGGAAGTCATGGCCTTCAGGGATCAGGATGCGCTCGACTATCACGAAAAGGGTCGCCCAGGCAAGACGGAGGTCGTGCCGACCAAGCCCTGCCTGACCGCCCACGAACTCTCCCTCGCGTATTCGCCGGGCGTCGCGGTGCCCTGCAACGCCATCGCGGCCAACCCCAACGACGGCTACCGCTACACCAACCGCGGCAACCTCGTCGCCGTCGTCAGCAACGGCACCGCCGTGTTGGGCCTCGGCAACATCGGCGCCCTCGCGGGCAAGCCGGTCATGGAGGGCAAGGGCGTCCTCTTCAAGCGCTTCGGCCACGTCGACGTCTTCGACATCGAGATCGACACCGAGGACGTGGACGAGGTCGTGCGCTTCTGCCAGCTCCTCGAGCCCACCGTCGGCGGCATCAACCTCGAGGACATCAAGGCCCCCGAGTGCTTCGAGATCGAGCGCCGCCTGCGCGAGACCATGAGCATCCCCGTCTTCCACGACGACCAGCACGGCACGGCCATCATCGCGGCCGCCGGCCTCATCAACGCGGCGCAGCTCCAGGGCAAGGAGATCGACTCGCTCAAGGTCGTCGTCTCCGGTGCCGGCGCCTCGGCCATCGCCTGCGCGAAGCTGGTCGAGCGGCTGGGCGTGCCGCGGGAGAACTTCCTGCTCGTCGACAGCAAGGGCGTCTGCTACAAGGGCCGCACCGACGGCATGAACGAGTACAAGGAGTACTTCGCCAACGAGACCGACCGCCGCACCCTGGCCGAGGCCATGGTCGGGGCCGACTTCTTCCTCGGCTGCTCGGTGAAGGGTCTCGTCACCGGCGACATGGTCAAGTCGATGGCCGACAAGCCCATCGTCTTCGCCATGGCCAACCCCGACCCGGAGATCAGCTACGACGAGGCGGTGAAGGCCCGTCCCGACGTCATCATGGCCACCGGGCGCAGCGACTTCCCGAACCAGGTCAACAACGTGCTCGGCTTCCCCTTCATCTTCCGGGGCGCCCTGGACATCCGGGCGAAGGCCATCAACGAGGAGATGAAGCTGGCGGCCTCCCACGCCCTGGCCGATCTGGCCCGGCAGCCCATGCCGGCGGAGGTGGCCGCGGCGTACGGCGGCACGCACTTCGAGTTCGGGCCCGAGTACATCATTCCCAAGCCGTTCGACAGCCGGGTGCTGCCCATCGTGGCGCTGGCGGTGGCGAGGGCGGGGGTCGAATCGGGCGTGGCCGGCGAGCCGATCAGCGACTGGGACGCCTACGAGCAGCGTCTGGCCGCCATGCACAACAAGAGCCTGATGGTGATGCACACCATCCGCAGCCGGGCCATGGCCAACCCGCGCCGCATCGTCTTCTCCGAGGGCGAGGAGCAGCGCGTGATCGAGGCCGCCCGCAAGGCGCTCGACCAGGGCCTGTGCCACCCGATCCTGCTGGGCGATCCGGAGGTGATCGCCGAGCGGGCCGAGAAGTACGGCGTCGACCTCGAGGGCCTCGTCATCAAGAACCCGGCCAAGGGCCCGAAGCTCGAGGACAAGGCGCGGCTGCTCTTCCAGGAGCGGGCGCGCAAGGGCTACAACTACGCCAAGGCCCTGCGCATGGTGAAGCGCCCCATGCACCACGGCGTGATGATGCTGCGCGCCAACGAGGCCGACGGCATGGTGTGCGGCGCCGACCGCTCCTACGTCGACACGCTGCGGGTGATCCTGCCGCTGGCCGAGCTGCGCGAGGGCGTCAGCCGCATCGTCGGCATGCACGTGCTGCTGGTCGAGGGCAAGGTGTACATCTTCGCCGACACGACGGTGAACTACCACCCGGACTCGCGCCAGCTGGCCGAGATCGCCATCATGGCCTCGACGGTGGCGCGGCACTTCAACATCGAGCCCATCGTGGCCATGCTTTCGTTCTCGAACTTCGGCGACAACGACCGGCCGGAGAGCCGCAAGGTGCGCGAGGCGGTGGCGATCCTCAACCGGGAGCACCCGGAGTTGCGGGTCGACGGCGAGATGCAGGGCGACATCGCGGTGATCCCGAGCATGCGGGGCCTGAGCGTGCCCGACTGCAAGGTGAACGGCCAGGCCAACGTGCTGGTCTTCCCGGACCTGCAGAGCGCGAACATCACCTACAAGCTGGTGGGCCACCTGGGCCAGCGCGAGGTCATCGGACCCCTGCTCTACGGCCTCAAGCAGCCCATCAACATGGTCTCGGCCAACTCGTCGGTGGACAAGATCGTCAACATGGCGGCGCTGTCGTCGTACGAGGTCGGGCGCTCCTGATCCCCTCGGGAGCGGCCAGGAAAAACGAACCCCCTCCGGGCGACGGGAGGGGGTTCGCTTCTTCGGTGGGGCCGGGAATCGTCTAGCGGTACAGACCCTTCACGTGACCCCAGGAGGTGTGCTCCTGGGAAACCGCGCCGCAGTCGTACACGTTGCTGCTCGGCTGGATCACGTAGTCGCCGGTCATGGAGGCGCCGTAGGTGCTGATCACGAGGGTGTACTCGTGGCCCTCCTGCAGCCGCACGTCGTGGGCCGCCGTCAGGGCGCTGAGGGTGCCCTCGCCGCTGTCGTCGTCGAACGCGATCACGTTCGCGTCGGGGAAGCGGGGGTCGAACTCGGTGCAGTACAGGGTCAGCACCGTGTCGAAGATGTTGGTGCCGAGGGCGTCGACGATCAACTCGATGGGCTGGTTGTCGTCGACCTGGAGGCAGTAGATGTCGTAGTACATGCCGTCGTTGGCGGAGTCGAAGGTCTCGGCGCCGCAGTCCGCATCGACGTCGCCCTTGGTGTAGATGCGGTCATAGGTGCCCGAATCGAGGCTGAGGGAGCCGGCGATGGGCGTGTTGAACGACGCCCGGGCCTTGGCGTTCATCAGGTCGGGCAGCTTCTCCGCGGCCTGGGACGCCCCCACGCCCAGGGCCAGGAAGGCCGCCATGCTCAGGGCTGCGGTCGTCCGCCGCAGCAGCTTGTTCGTGAACCGCATAAGATGTCTGTCCTCCGAAGTCGCGGTCGCAATGCGCTGTCACAAAAATCAGGGCCTCTTTTCAGGCCCCGTGTAGAAGAATTCTAGAGGACTTTAAGTCAAAAGTCAATACAATATGTCTCATGTGGGGATCTTTCCTGCCGATATTGATATCTCGTTCTTTTTCATTGATTTCGGTGCGATCTGAGCTTAGGATGGGGGGCCCCGGCCGGGCCGTGGCCCCGGAATCCCCGGCTTTGGGGGTTGCAATTGCCCGGGCGACCTTGTTAGTATGTCTCCAGGGGAGAGATCCGACACCTCCGGGAAACGGCATTTGATCTTTCTGTCGACAACGATCTGATGATTCCGAAAATAGCGCCGGCTCCGGTCACGGATCCGGCCTTCGGCGTCAGGCGTTTGTCTGCCCCGGCATCGGCGCCCCGAAGATTGTGCATGGCTGGGTCTGAGCAATCATTCCCGCGACGTGTCCAGATACATCACTTGACGAGTATCCGGGATCGCCGTGCACAATTTTCGGGGCGTTCGTCTATCCTGCAGGCGGTGTCCCCCTGGCCGATCGCGTGAACCCCACCTGGGAGGAATTCCCTTGGCCGATCCCATTCTCGTCACCGGCGGCGCCGGCTTCATCGGCAGCCACACCTGCCTCGAACTGCTGCAGGCCGGACGTGACGTCGTCGTGGTCGACAACCTGTGCAACTCCTCGCCCGTCAGTCTCGACCGGGTGCGCGATCTCGCCGGGCGCGACCTCGAGTTCCATCGCGTCGACATCTGCGACCGGGCGGCCCTCGCCGCGGTCTTCGCCGGGCGGCGGTTCGACGCGGTGGTGCACTTCGCCGGCCTGAAGGCCGTGGGGGAGAGCAACGAGATCCCCCTGCGGTACTACGAGAACAACATCACCGGCACCCTGGCCCTGCTCGAGACCATGGCGGCCCACGACTGTCGGCGACTGGTCTTCAGTTCGTCGGCCACCGTGTACGGCGATCCGGCCACCGTGCCCATCACCGAGGACTTCCCCCTGCGCGCCACGAACCCCTACGGCCGCACGAAGCTCTTCATCGAGGAGATCCTGCGCGACCTGTGCGCGTCGGATCCGCGCTGGACGGCCGTGCTGCTGCGCTACTTCAACCCCATCGGGGCCCACGCGAGCGGGCGCATCGGCGAGGCACCCCAGGGGGTGCCCAACAACCTGATGCCCTACGTGATGCAGGTGGCCGTGGGCCAGCGCGAGAAGGTGAGCGTCTTCGGCGGCGACTGGGACACGCCCGACGGCACCGGGGTGCGCGACTACATCCACGTGGTCGACCTGGCGCTGGGGCATCTGGCGGCCCTCGACCGGCTGGACGATTTCTCCGGCTGCGTGCCGGTGAACCTGGGCACGGGCCGGGGCTACTCGGTCCTGGAGATGGTGGCGGCCGCCGAGAAGGCCTCGGGGCGGCCGGTGCCCTACGAGATCGTCGCGCGGCGGCCCGGCGACATCGCCACCTGCTACGCCGATCCGGCCTGCGCGGCCGCGAAGCTGGGCTGGCGGGCCGAGCGGGACATCGATTGCATGTGCGCCGACCACTGGCGCTGGCAGGAAGGCAATCCGCGCGGCTACGACTAGGCCGCGGCTCGGGGAGGGAGAGCGGTGATCCGGGAAGTCCGCCCGGCCGATGTGTCGGCCCTGTGCGCCATCTACAACCACTACGTGCAGCACACGGTGGTGACCTTCGCCACCGAGCCCGTCGGCGCCGACGAGATGGCCGGCGCCATCGTCTCGGCGGGTCCGCGGCTGCCCTGGCTCGTCTGGGACGATCCGGAGGCGGGCCGGGTCACCGGCTACGCGTCCTGCGCCGCCTGGAAATCCCGCTGCGCCTACCGCCATTCCCTCGAGACGACGGTCTACCTGGCGCCCGATCGCGTCGGCGGCGGCGTGGGCACCCTGCTCTACGGCGAACTCCTGCAGCGCCTGGCGGCGGCCGGCTACCACACCGCCCTCGGCGGCATCGCCCTGCCCAACCCGGCCAGCGTGGCCCTGCACGAGAAGCTGGGCTTCACCCGGGTCGCCCACTTCCGCGAAGTGGGTCGCAAGTTCGACCGCTGGATCGACGTGGGGTACTGGCAGAAGGTGCTCGAACCGTGAGGTCGGCCTGCCCGACGGAGGTCGCCCGATGAGCGACCCGCGCGACATCACCCTGATGCTCGGCGCCTCGCGCCGGGGCGACGCCGCAGCCCTCGACCGGGTCTTCACCACCCTCTACGACGAGCTGCGCCACCGGGCCCGGCTCGAACTGGGCGGCGCGGGCGGGCCCCCGACCCTCAGCGCGACGGTCGTCGTGCACGAGGTGTACCTGAAGCTCGTGGGGGCCGAAGTCCTCGACGTGCGCGACCGTCTGCACTTCCTCGCCCTCGCCGCCCGGGCCATGCGCCAGGTGCTGACCGACCATGCCCGCGCCCGGCTGGCGCGCAAGCGCGGGGGCGGCGTCGCCCACCAGGACATCGCCGACGTCGAGGTCGCGGCCGACGACCGCGCCGCCGCCGTGCTCGAGCTCGATGCCGCCCTCGACCGGCTCGCGGCGCTGGCGCCGCGGCCGGCGGAGATCGTCGCCCTGCGCTTCTTCGCCGGGCAGTCGCCGGCCGAGGTGGCCGAGGTCCTCGGCATCTCCGAGCGCACCGTCCGCCGGGAGTGGCAGAAGGCGCGGGCCCTGCTCCACGGCGCCCTTCTGGAGGACGACGCATGAGCCCTCTCGATCCCGGCCGCTGGGCGCGACTCGAGCCGCTGCTCGATCGGCTGCTCGCCGAGGAGCCGGCGGCGCGTCCGGCGCTGCTCGACGATCCGGCGGTCGTTCCCGCCGACCTGCGCGTTGACCTCGTCCGGCTGCTCGCCGCGTCCGACGGCGACGGTTCGCCCCTCGACGGCGATGTCGTCGCGTGGGGGGCGCCGCTCTATGCCGACGACCCGGCGGCGGCGGCCGACGACGGCGTGCCCGACCGGGTGGGGCGGTACCGTGTCGAGCGGCTGCTCGGGCGCGGGGGCATGGGTTCGGTGCACCTCGCCGTGCGCGACGACGGCGCCTACCGCCAGGAGGTGGCGCTGAAGATCCTGCGGCGCGGCCTGGACACCGACGAGATCCTGGCCCGCTTCCGGCGCGAACGGCAGATCCTCGCCGCCCTCGACCACCCCGGCATCGCCCGCCTCATCGACGGCGGCGCCACCGCGGACGGACGCCCCTTCCTGGTCATGGAGCATGTGGAGGGCGTGCCCCTGACCGACTACGCCGCAGGCGCGCGGCTGACCCAGCGGACCCGGGTCGGGCTGCTGATCCAGGCCTGCGACGCGGTGGGCTACGCGCAGCGCCACCTGGTGGTCCACCGCGATCTGAAGCCGGCCAACATCCTGGTCACCGGGGCGGGCGACGTGAAGCTGCTCGATTTCGGCGTGGCCAAGCTGCTCTCGGACGAGGCGCCCGGCGGCGACGAGCTGCGCACGCTCACCGGCGAGGGCACGCGCCTGCTCACGCCGGCCTACGCGGCGCCCGAGCAGCTGTCCGGTGAGCCGGTGACCACGGCGACCGACGTCTTCGCCCTCGGCATCCTGCTGCAGGAAGTCCTCACCGGATGGCATCCGCGCGTCGCCGGTGGGCCGCTGCGCCCTCTCGACGGCGAGCTGGCCACGATCGTCGCCAAGGCCACCAGCGAGGAACCCGACCGCCGCTACGCCTCGGCGGTCGAACTGGGTGACGACCTGCGGCGCTGGACGGCCGGCGACCCCGTTCTCGCCCGACCGGCCACGGTGGGCTACCGGCTGCGCAAGTTCGTGCGGCGGCGGCGGGCCGAGATCGCCGTCGCCGCCGTCGTGCTGGCCGTGCTGCTCGCGGGCCTGGCGGGCACCACCTGGCAGGCGCGACGGGCCTCGCGCGAGGCGGCGCGGGCGGGCGAGGTCACCGACTTCCTGGTCGACCTCTTCGACGCGGCCGACCCCGACGCGGTCGCCGGTGCGGACCCCACGGCGCGCGACCTGCTGCGGCGGGGCTCCGAGCGGATCGCCGGCCAGCTGGACGGCGACCCGGACACGCGCATCCGGCTGCTGGCCGTGCTCGGCGACCTGCACATGAAGCTGGGCGACTACGACGCGGCGCGGCCGCTGCTGGCCGAGGTCCTGGCCGACCGCCGGGCCCGCGGCGACGCGGCGGACGTGCGCTCGGCCTTGTACCGCCTGGCCGTCGCGGACATCCGGCTCTCGGCGTACGACCGGGCCGACTCGCTGCTGACCCTGGCCCTGGCCATGCCCGCGGAACGGGACGACGACCCCGAGACGGCGAACATGCTGAGCGACATGGCCGTGCTGAAGTCGAACCAGGACGACTTCGCGGCGGCGGTCGCGCTCTTCGAACGCTCGCTGGCGATGCACGAGCGCCTCTACGGGCCCCGGGACCTGCAGACCATCGAGGTGCAGTCCAACTACGGCGTGCACCTGGTCGAGAACGACCGGGTGGCCGAAGGGGTGGCCAAGTCGCGGCTGGTGCTGGCGGCCCGCCGGGCCGTGCTGCCGGCTGATCACACCTCCATCGCCGTGGCCCTGCACAACCTGGCGTTCGCCCTGGCCATGGAGGATTCGTTCGCCGCCGCGGAGCAGCTCTACCGCGAGTCCATCGCCATGCGGCGTCGGCTCTACCCCGAGGGGCATCCGGACCTGGCCCACTCCCTGCGCCAGCTGGGCAACATGATCACGGATCAGGGCCGCTTGGCGGCGGCGGAATCCCTGCTGGTGGAGTCGGCCGCCATGAACGACCGCTTCTTCCGGGGGCCCCACATGTTCACGGCCTTCACCTGGAACGAGATGGCGGTCGTGGCCTACCGCCGCGGCGACTTCGACCGCGCCGCCGAGGGCTTCGGCGAGGCGCTGGCGGTGTTCGAGGGGCTGCTCGACGACGACCACGGCATCCTGCTGCAGGTGGAGAACAACCGGGCCGGATCCCTGCGCCGCGCCGGACGACTGGCCGAGGCCGAGGCCCACTACATCCACCTGCTGGACCGGCGCGCCCGGCGCGGCGACAAGGCCGACCCGCTCGGGGCCCGCGATCTGCTCGACGCCGGCTGGACCTTCCGGCAGCGCGGGAACCTCGCCCGGGCGGTGCCCGTGCTGCGCGAGGCCTGGGAGCGGCGCCAGGGCGACCCGAAGGCCACCGACCTGGGGCGGGCCGAGGCCGGTCACGAACTCGGCCTGGCCCTGGCGGGGCGCGGCGAGTCGGCCGAGGCCCGACGCCTGCTGCGGGCCGCCTGGCCCGTCTACGAGGCCGAACTGGCGCCGGATGACGAGCGCCTGGCCGCCCTCAGGGCCGACCTGGCCCGCCTCGGCGCCGACGACTGATCCGGCCGAAGATATTTTTCCGAAAAAACCCTGACCGTTCTGGCCGGAATTCCCGTGATAGGGGTGAGCCATCCCCGTCCGGCGTCGCCCCGTGGGCGCCGGACACCCCTTTCGTGGAGGACCCCTGTCATGTGCCGCCGCCTGATCTGCCTGTTCGCCCTGCTGCTGCTCGCGCCTCCGGCGTGGGCCGACGTCCACCCCCCCGTCATGGTCACCATCGAGGCCGACCCCGACCACGTGCCCCTGCCCGGCGAGACCTGGCGGGCCGTGGTTCAGTTCGCGGCCGCCGCGCCCGTCGACCTGGTCGACGTGATCATCGACTCGGGGCGCAACGCCGGTGGCCAGCGCCACTGGGAGGTGGCCGCCTTCGCCACGCCGAACGAGGTGCCGCTGGTGCCCGGTTCGCCCCTGCGGGTCGACATGGACCTGGTGTGCAACGACCCCGCAGAGCCGTTCGTGCTCGAGTACCGGGTGGGCGGCTTCACCAACCGGAAGACCTTCCATGTGCTGCCGCGCGTGCTCGAAGCGGCCGAGGAGGTGACCGTACCGGCCCTGACCGAGCCCGGACCGGAGGAGCCGTCGTTCCTGGTGCCGGTGCCGGTGCCCGGGGTCGCGGGCAAGGACCACCGCCTCCACCGCGCCGAGGACAAGTCCGGGGCCGACGCCGAGGACGAGATCGCGGGCGCGGGCACAGCGAAGAGCATCATCCGCACCGTCCACGGCCGCATCCTGTACAAGCGTCCGGCCTCGGCGGGCGGCCAGTATGTGGGGGCCGACGGCGTCACGGTGCACGTGTGGGACGAGGACAACGGCTGGGACGACCACCTCGGCACCGTGATCACCAACAAGTGGGGCTACTGGAGCCTCGACTACCTCTGGACCGACACCGGCGACCCGGACATCTATCTCGAGTTCGAGGCGGCCAACAACCAGGTCCACGTGGAGTACCCGGCCGTCGGCGACCCCAACTACACCTGGACCTCGTCGACCCACTGGAACGTGGGCGGGATCGACCACGACTTCGGCGGCGTCGCGCCGGCGGGGAACAAGCACGGCTACGCCCTGCACGCCATGACCTCGCTGGCGCGGGTGTGGCGCTACGTGAACGACGCCGGCTACGGCTCCATCGAGACCGTCGACTGCCGCCTGCCGGACAGCGACTGGCCCCACTACACGGCCTTCTTCGGCGAGATGTACATCCCGTCCGGCAAGACGTGGGACGACGGCACCATGTGGCACGAGTACGGGCACCACTTCCTGTCGGAGCTGGGTGCCGGCGACAGCAGCGACTACTGCAACGCGGGCAACCGGTGCGACGATCCCGGTGACGACTGCCGTCACTGCCTGTGGTGCGAGGAGACGGCCGGCGACGCCTGGAACGAGGGCTTCGGCGACTGGCTCAGCGACCAGATGACCCGTGTCGTCACCGCCGGCGCCTACGCGATCCATTCGGGCGACCCGATCAAGCCCTACAACCTCGAGACGAACAAGCTCTGCACGATCGAGAACAACGGTGACGGCGGCTACGACGATCCGGGCCGGACCGAGGGCATCTTCGCGGCCCTGCTGCGCGATCTCGACGATGCGGCCGACGGCGAGATCGACCTGCTGGCCGGCGGCGCCGGCGGGGACATGCTCAGCGGCTTCGGCCACGAGATCCTCGACATCGCGGCCACGACCAACTCGTTCCTGCCCTGGCAGTTCATCGGGGCGTTCGTGGCGCGGCACCCGGACCTGAAGACCGAGATCTGGCACACGGCCTACATGAACGGTTACAACATCGACCAGCAGCCGCCGGGCGCGGTGACCAATCTCGTCGCGACGAGCCACGAGCTCGGCGTCCCGTCGGCCGACCCGAACATCACCTTCACCTGGGACGCGCCGGCCGACGACGCGGCGGGGGCCGGCGACTACAGTGTCTTCATCGCGCCGACGGCCTCGCAGCCGGACTTCGTCCCCAACGGCGTCGGTCCCGTGACCACGCTCACCACCGGCGACCTGGGCCCCGGCACCTGGTGGTTCACGATCCGGGCCGTCGACAAGGCCGGCCGCTGGAGCGACGACTGGGCGACCTGCGGTCCGCTCGTGATCCGCGACCCGCTGCCGGCCGACGTCGCGCCCGTCGCCGCGGGCATGGACCATCCGGTCATGCCGAGCACGTCGCCGGTGCCGCTGCCCGGCGCCGTGCCGCCCGTGACCACGCTGCCGCCGGCGCCCGCGACCACCTACCTGAGCCTCGCCCTGACCAACGTCGGCGAGCTGCCGTGCGAATCGTTCTTCTACTCCTACCTGGGTGTCGACGGGAATCAGGTCGACCTCATCAACCTCAATCTGCTCGACACGCCCGACCCGGGCGAGATCGTCTACCGCATGAATCGGGGACCGTTCGCCATCCCGGCCGGACGTCGCACGATCACCCTGCTCGCCGACGGCAACCACCGCCTGGCCGAGCCGGACGAGGTCAACAACCGCTACCAGCGGCAGTGGGTCTTCACGCCCCTGCTCTTCGTGGCGGGCCAGCCGGCCCGCGCCCTGGCGCCGCCGCCGCTGCCCTACGCCGGCTGGCTGACCACCCCGTCGCCCTTCCAGGCGGTCAACTGCTCCGCGGTGCGCCTGGTGGCCACCGGTGCGACCGTGGCCGCTGTGGTGGCGGTGCCGCGCCGTGCGGCCGACGACTACGACCTCGTCCTGCACGAGATGAGCACCTCGGCCGACCACGGCCTCGAGCCGCTCACCCAGAAGGCCTACTCGGCGGACGAGGCCGGCGTTACGAAGGCCGTCATGGTCGTGCCCGGCGCGGCGGGCGCCAACCTGTGGGACGTGGCGATCACCAACGGCGCCTCGGTCCTGACGGCCGCCGGCCAGGACAGCGTGGTGCTGCACCACGTGACGAGCACGGCCCTGCCCCTCGGCACCACCTCCCACACCCAGCTCGCCGCCGGACGGCCGCTGGCCCTGTGGCACGCCACGGTCATCCCGCGCGATGCGGGCGACCGGGTGCTCGAGATCAGCTGCCAGCCCGAGGACGGCCCGCTGCATGTGGCGGTCTACCAGGCGGGCGAGGCCTGGCTCGGCCTGGGCGACGGACTCTACTCGGCCCGGACCGACCGCACCGGCCGCGCGGTGATCCCGTTCCACCAGGCCGGGGGCACCTGGCCCATCGCGGTCTGGCGCGACGGCGTGGAGGACGATCTCGCTCCGGTGCCCTTCACCCTCCGCTTCCTCAGCGTGCGGCCGGATCTCGTGCCGGACGTCCCGACGAACTGGGCGGCGGCACTGGTGCCGCGCCCGGCCGCCGACGGCACGCCCGCCCTCGTCGTGTCGCCGACGTCGCTGGTCGGCGACGCGCCGGCGACCTGGCTGAACCTCGCCTGCGCCAATGTCGGCGACGGCGCCGCGTCGCCGGTGGCGGCCCGCGTGCTGCTGGATGGCCTCGAGGTGGCCGCGCCCGCCTGGCCGAACCTGTCCTCGGGCGCCGGCACGACCTGGCACGGGGCGACCGCGCTCACCGTGCGCGGCGGCCGGCACATGCTGTCGCTGGTGCTGGATCCGGCCGACGCGGTCGACGAGGAGGGCGAGGAGAACAACGTCTTCGCCGCCCAGTGGGGGTGGGCGGCGACGGTCCTGGCCGCAGGCGACACGGCGCACCGGGCCTTCCCGCCCGAACCGGTGGTCGACTGGGTGCCGGCCGCCCTCGACTCGCTCACGCCGCTGGCGCCCGCCTGCGACGGCCTGCGGCTGCCCGCACCCGCGCCGGTGGGCGACGACGGCCACTGGCTGGCCCTCGGCGTCCTGCCGGGCCTCGCCAGCGACGTCGACGCGCATCTCTTCGCGGCCGACGACGATCCGCGCACGGCGTTCTCGGCGCCGCTGGTGGTGTCGGCGAGCGACTCGAACGCCTGCGACTACGTCCTGGTGAACGGGCGCGCGTCCGGCGCCGTCGCCCACGACGTCGGCGTGGTGGCCGTCGGCGGCGGGGAGCCGTACACCGCCGAGGCGGCGGCCTCGACCTTCCTGGGCGCCGACCCGACGGGCGGGCAGGGGCCCTACGCCCTGGGCGCCGGCAGCTTCATCGCCGTGCACGAGATCCGGCTCGACACGCCGGGGCCGTTCTCGGTCGCCCTCGTGCCCGGCGCCGGCGACGTCGACTGGGGCCTGGCCGTGCACCGCGCCGGCCTGCCCCATCAGGCAGCCGGCACGGCCCTCGGCGTCGGCACCGACTGGGCGACCGGCGCCGCGCCGCTCGTGGTCGACGTGCCCGAGGCGGGTCACTACGCCCTCGTCGTGTGGAAGCGCACGCGGGCCGACCTGCTTGCGGCCGCCACCTACTCGCTGGTCTTCGACCAGTCCTCCGGTGCGCCGTCGGACGTTCCCGGGGCCGGCGCGGGGATCGCCGCGGTCTCGCCCAACCCGTTCAACCCGCGCACGACGATCCGCTTCGCCACGGACCGCGACGGACCGGTGCGGGTAGCGGTCTACGACCTGCGGGGGCACCTGGTGCGGACCCTCGTCGACGCGCATCTCGCGGCCGGCCGGGACCACGAGGTCGTCTGGCAGGGCGACACCGACGACGGCCGGCGGGCCGGCAGCGGCGTCTACTACGTGCAGTTCGTGGCGGACGGGCGGCGGGACGGGCGCAAGGTGGTGCTGGTGAAGTAGGCCGCGGTAAGGGGGGATCGCGAGGGACGGGGCCGCGCCGGTGCGGCCCCGCCGCCTACTCGCCGATGATCTTGATCAGGATCCGCTTGCGGCGCCGGCCGTCGAACTCGCCGTAGAAGATCTGCTCCCACGTGCCGAAGTCGAGCTGGCCGTCGGTGATGGCGACCACGACCTCGCGGCCCATGATCTGGCGCTTGTGGTGGGCGTCGCCGTTGTCCTCGCCGGTGCGGTTGTGGTGGTAGGCGGCCGGGCTGGCGTCGAAGGGCGCCAGCTTCTCGAGCCATCGCCTGTAGTCCTCGTGCAGACCCGGCTCGTCGTCGTTGATGAAGACGCTGGCGGTGATGTGCATGGCGTTGACCAGGCACAGGCCCTCCCGGACGCCGCTCTCGCGCACGGCGGCCTCGACCTCGGGCGTGATGTTCACGAAGTCCATGCGGGCGGGGATCTCGAGGGTCAGGACCTGGCGGTGGGATCGCATGCTCTCAGTCCTCGAACGCCTCCGCGAGGTCGTTGTCCACCACGTAGATGCACATCTCGCGGGCGCCCTGTTCGGTGTAGCCGAACTGCTCGGTGAGGTTGTTGATGAGGAAGGTCACGTCCTCGCGCACGCGCTTGTCGTAGGTGCGGAAGTCCTCGGAGTCGTAGTCCTTCAGGGCGCGACGGAAGTTCTCGTTCTGCAGGAATGGCTCAAGCACCTTCTCCTTCAGGTTGAACACGTAGCGCTTGTGCAGGTCGGCGAAGAGGGCGGTGTCCCCGATCCGCTTGTCCTCGACCATGATCTCCTGGGTGAGGGTGCGACTCGTGTACTCGCGCTGGGTTTCCTCGCGGAACTCCTTGCGCCGGCCCTCGCGCACGTCGTGGCCGAGCAGGTGGTTCTCGATGGAGACGAGGTAGGTCTCGGTGATCTCCAGGCGCTCGCCGGTGTAGGTGCAGGTGGCCGTGGTGCCCGTCTCGTAGTTCAGGGCGAAGACGTAGTTCATGATGTCGCGGGCGATCTGGTCCTCGTTGTAGTAGTACAGCGACTCCTTCACTTCCTGCAGGATCTGGTAGTTGTACATCTTGCGCACGGAATCGAGGAAGCCCTTGGGCAGCTGCTTCGCCAGCTCCGGGCGGCCCTTGGTGAAGAAGCCGCACAGGGTGTCCATGGTGATGAACTGGTCCTCGCGGGCGTAGTTCGAGTACAGGTCGTGGAAGATGTCGATGCTGTCGCGACCGCTGAAGCCGGTGTGGCCCTCGGTCTCCGCCTCGGCGATGATCTTGCGCCGCCGCTTGGCGTTGAAGGCGTGGCGGTCCTCGTCGTCGAGCCAGGCCGGGATGACGCCGGTGTAGATGGCCATCTTCAGCAGGTGCAGGTTCTCGTCGCAGTAGCGCTCGTACTTGGACGGGTCCTCGATCCAGTCGAGCAGGGCCTGCGACTTCTCGTTCAGGCGGCTCGAGATGATCACCCGCGCGAAGTTCTCGAGCACGCGCGGCAGGAAGCTCTCCCCGATGTGGTGCCCGAAGATGTTCTTGTAGATCTCGACCTCGGTCGACGAGTCGAGCACGTACGAGATGTTGATGAACTCGATGCGGTCGGTGAGCGACTGGAAGCCGCGGATGTTCTTGTTGTCCTCGGGATTCATGACGCCGAGGAAGAGGGAATTCACGTTCTCCTCGATCTCGTCGACCTTGTGCACGCCGTCGCTGATGATGTTGTGCAGCTCGAGCAGGCGGTCCTTGTTGTGGCCCTTGATGTCCATCAGGGCGTAGACGCCGTTGTTGGTGCGGGCGTAGCGCGAGAAGAGGTAGCGGACGGCGTTGCTGTCCTGCAGCAGGTTGCCGATGCGCTTCTGGAGCTGGGGGTTCGTCAGCACGGGCTGGCGCGTGACCCGGTCGCCCGGGTTGAACACGCTGACGCCCTCGCCGAGGCGGCGGTTCAGGAGGAACGGCCGGGCGTGGATCATGCGGAAGACCTGCGCCGGGTCGCCGAGCCGGTGCAGCAGGGAGTTGTAGAGGCTCGTGCAGATGGTGCACGGCCGGTCGCGGAAGACCCAGTCGTACTCCTTGCCGTAGCTGAGGTTCCACTTGAACTCGTCGTTCTCGAAGATGTTGTCGAAGAACGACGGGCGCTGCTCCTTGGGGATGATCAGCAGCGGGTTGTCGTGACTGGGGCAGGGGACCTCGAGGTAGCCCTTGTGCAGTCGCGGCTGGTGGGCCTCGGCCACCTCGCTCAGGTGGTCGGTTTCCTCAGCGCCGTCGAGCAGGTGGGCCAGCTTCTCGAGCACCGGCGAGCCGTCCTGGAGCCCGTGCTGCTCGAGCACGGCGCTGTCCAGGCGCCAGACGATCTCGTGGCGCAGGCCGTCCGGGCTGTTGGCGTACTCCTCGAACTTGCGGAGCAGGTTGTTCAGGAAGATCGACTTGCCGCACCCCGGCGGGCCGTCGAAGATGAAGATCTTGTTCTGCTGCGCGCCGCCGCGGAAGGCGTCAATCATGCCCATCAGCCGGTTGGCGAAGATGCGGTCGGCGAAGAAGGGCTGGTCGGTGCCCTCGACGAAGAGGTCGTGGCAGTCGTACGAGATGAAGTTGATCGACTCGGGGTCCTCGGGGTACTCGTCGAAGCCCTCGCCCACGTAGGTGCGCACCATGTCGTGGAAGACCTGGTGCACGTTGCGGATCATGCGCTCCGGCGCGTGGCGCACCTCGACGAGGAACTCCTCGAAGGAGATCGTGCGGGCGCGATCGCGGTTCCGCTGGCTCTCCTCGAGCTCGAGCATGGCTCGGCGCACGTGTTCCACGGCTAGACCAGTCCCTTGCTGAGTTTGCGGTCCTTCATGGTGTAGCGCACCCGCTGCCACTCGATCTTCGGCTCGGGCTCGGCGTCGGGCTGCGCGGGGCCCATGCCCGGCAGCGTGGGCTGCTGCGGCCGGTCGGGCTTCTTGACCGACTTGACCTCGGTCGTCTCCAGGGTGACCTTGCCGCCCCACAGGAACTCGAGGCCCAGCATCGTGTTGTGCACGAACTCCTTCACCAGCGGCTTGCCCTCGAAGTGGTGCTCGAGGCACAGCTCGCCCGGCTTCGTCTGCGCCAGGTCGATGGTGACGTGCGGCGGGTGATAGAGCTGCTCCTTCACCATGGCCTTGTAGTCGACGGCGCTGCGGCTCTTGACGTACCACCGCCACACCATGCGCTGCTCGTCGAGCACCTTGTCGGCCACGAAGAGCCGGTTGAGGTCGACGAAGTCCTGCTCGATGAAGTTCTGCACGAAGAGGAAGTCGTTCAGGTTCTCGCGCACGGCGAAGATGTAGTCCTGCCCGGTGCCGGTGCCCAGGTCGAACGCCTGCCGCTGTTCGCGGTCGAGCAGGCCGAGGAACTGCTGGCTGTAGCGCCCCTTGTTCGCCGCCTGCTCGATGAAGTAGAACAGCCGCATGCCCAGGGCATAGGGGTTCAGGCCCACGCGGGGCATGGCCGTCACGGCGGCGTTGACGCGGGCGAAGTCGACCTCGTGGCCGGCGATGCGGTCGTCGCGCATGAAGAGCGTCTCGTGCCAGTAGCTGGCCCAGCCCTCGTTCATGATCTTGGTGCGGATCTGGGGCTGGAAGTACAGCGAGGTCTTGCGCACGATCTCGAGGATGGACTTCATCCACTTGTTCTCTTCGCGGTCGAGGAACTCGCTGTGGTCGATGAGGAACTGCATGAGGTCGCGACCGCGCTCACGGGTGCGTCCGGCGGCCTTGTCCTGCATGGCCGCGAACTCGGGATGGCGCCCGGCGACCTCCCTGAAGAACTCGTCCTCGCCACCGGCGGGGTTGGCCTTGACCGCGCGGTTGTAGCGCTCGATCTCCTGCACGTAGTCGTTGACGTTGACCTTCTTCTCGTCCTGCAGGAAGACGTCGAAGTAGTAGTCGAGCCGGCCCGAGACGCCGTTGCGGCGGGGCCGGTGCAGGTCGGCGAGCACGCCGTGGTAGTCGACCTGGTTGTCGATGCTGCGCGCGAACTCGATCACGTAGTCGACCCAGCGGCCCTTCTCCGAGCGCAGCCGCGCGATGGTGCGCTTGTCGGCGAGGGCCTGGCCGGCGAAGTCGTCGTCCCAGGTGTGCCGGAAGTAGAGGTTGTTCTGGAAGAAGTCGATGTGGCCGATCACGTGGTAGAAGATCATCACGTTCAGCCAGTCGGGGTTGTTGTCGTTGTAGAAGCTGATGGCCGGCCGCGTGTTGATCACGGTCTCGAACGGGTTGCTCGGGTACAGCTCGTAGCGGCCCTTGCCGTGCAGGACCTCGACGTCGTGCACCCAGTAGTCGTACATGGTCGGGATCATGACCTTGGGCGAGAGTTCGAGCATGTCGCGGTTGGTGACCACGTATTCGAGCGACTCGTCGTCGAAGCGCAGCCCGGCATCGCGGGCGCGCTCCTTGCAACCCTCCATGATGGCCTTGGCGTGCTGGTCGATCAGCTGCATGCGGCTTCCTAATCGCTGATCAGGGCCTTGATGCCCTGGATGATGCGCGGCTCCTCGGCGCTCTCGCTCATGACGTCCAGCCGGATCAGGCCCGGCTTGCTCTCGAGCAGCCCCGACGCCTTCAGGTACTTCTCCACCTCGGTCTCGCCCGGCGTGCCGTAGCTGTTCTCGGCGATGGTCACGCCGATGCGGCTGGCATAGGTCATCATCTTCTCGATCTCGGGGATCGACTCCTTGCCCTCGGTGTCCCAGTCGTCGCCGTCGGTGCCGTGGAAGACGTAGATGTTGTAGTCCCGGGCCAGGTTCTCCTTCCGCACGATCTCGTTCACGAGGCGGAAGGCGGCCGCGACCTTGGTGCCGCCCGCGACCCGGCTGTTGTAGTAGGTGTAGAAGTCCTCCACTTCCTTGGCCTCGGTGTCGTGCAGCACGAAGCGCGACTCGACCTGGCCGGCGTACTGGTAGAGGATCCAGCTGTAGATCATCACGTGCTGGCTGACGACGACCTCGGTGGGCTTGCCGCTCATGGAGCCCGAGTAGTCGCGCAGGAAGAACACCACCGCCTGGGACTCGAAGTCCTTCTCCTTGGACAGGATGCGGTACACCTTGTCGCGCGGCGCCATGAGGAATTCGCTCGGGTCGATGGCCTCGCCGGGATGCAGGCGCCCGAGCGCGATGTTGGTCTCGACGATCTGGCGCAGGGTGGCCTTCTTGTCGAGCAGCTGGCCGTAGCCGCGGTTGCGGTCGGTCAGGTCGTAGGAGAACCGCGTCAACGAGCGCTTCTTGCCCTTGTCGCGCAGGTTGGGCAGGGAGAACTGCTCGGTCAGGATCCGGCCGAGGTCGTAGGCGTTGGACTCCATCTCGTGGCTGGCGCCCTCGCCCTGGCCGGGACCGGCGCCGCCGCCCTCGCCTTCGCCCTCCTGGGGGCGCACGGGCTGCTCGCCGATGACCTCGCCCTCGGCGCCCTCGCCGCTGCCGCCGGCGCCGCCGCCCTCCTCGTCCTGCCGGTAGTTGGGGTCGTGGACGAACTTCTCCTCGACGGTGCTCGGCACCACGATGACCTTCTTCTGCGCCCCGCCCTTGCTGGGCTTGACGAGCTTGCCGACGCGGATCTTGCGCGGGAAGCCGTCCTCCTCGCGCTGCTGGTCGCGCTCCATGAGCTCGTCCAGCGAGCCGATGCGCGCGGTGTAGTTGCCGCGCGGCGTGCCCATGGCCTGGATGAAGGTCAGGTCGCCGAAGACGTAGGGCGTGTTCCACACGCGGTGGATCACGTCGACGCCGGGCGTGAAGTCCGGGCGCACGGGCGCCGCGGGGACGTCGTGGTCCCCGGGCGCCGCCGGTTTCTCCTCGAAGCGCCGCTTCATGATCAGTTCTCGTCTTCCTGGGTGCAGAAGTATTCGATGGTCTTCTGCGCGCAGGTCCGGCAGTAGCCGAGCTTGTTCAGCATGGTGTCGATCATGCGGTCGTACAGCTTCTGGTTCTCCTCGTTGGTGCGGTTGGCCAGGGCGCCGATGAGGCTGCCCGCGCCGGCGATGTCGCTCTTCAGGCGCACGTCGGTCACGGCCTTCACCAGTTCGAGGTTGTCCATGAAGTCGTAGTTCGGGTCGAGGCCGATCTTCTGCCCGTAGATCTTGCGGATCGACGTGCGGAAGGTCTCGCGCTGCTCGTCGGTCTTCAACTGCAGCCGCTCCTCGATGCTGCGGATGAACCGCTCGTCCACCTTCAGGGCCTTCAGTTCGCCCGTCTGGGGATCCTTGTACTTCCACATCTTGTCCGGGCCGAGGTGTTCGGCGTCGATGCCGATGATCATGTTCACGTAGTTCATCACGTCCTTGCGGATGGCCTGGGGCTCGTCCATGTACGCGTTGAACATCTCGGTCATGATCCGCTCGCGGTACAGGCCGCGGGCGATCTTCAGGTCCTCGAGATACTTGGCCCGGTCGTTGTTGTCGTTCACGTAGTCGAGGATGACGCGTTCGACGGTCTTGAAGACGTCGTAGGCGAACATGCACTCGCCCTCGTTGGTCTCGCTCATCTCGACCAGCAGCTGGATGGCGCGGCCGAGGTTCCGCTGGCCGAGACCCTTCTGGCCGAAGCGGTTGGTGATGTCCGTGTCCTGGCTCAGGGTGTCGATGACCTCGGCCAGGGCCTTGATGCTCTTCTCGCCGGCGACCTCGCCCGCGGCGAGCTTCATGGTCTCGATGGGCGTCAGCTTCTCGGAGTGGGGCAGCCGCGTGAGGATGACCGCCGCCGAGGCCGCGTAGTTCAGGTTGGGATCCTGGTGCAGCTTCTCGCGGGTGAGGGTCGTCTTGGCTTCCGAGCCGATCGCATACTGCGTCAGCTGCTTCTGCAGCAGGTAGTTGGTGTTGTGCGAGATGTAGCTGATGCGGCAGCGGTCGACGATCGGCGCCTCCTCCTTCTCGGCCAGGAAGCGGTTGAACTCGCTGTTGTTGCTGGTCGCGATGATCAGCGTGTCGATGGGCCACTTGAAGCCGTCGATCTCGATGGTGCGGTTCTGGATCACGCCCAGGTACACCTGCACGAGGTCCTTCTTGTTCTTGAACATCTCGTCGGAGAAGTGGATGCCGCCGCCGGCCACGCGGGCCAGCGCGCCCCGGCGCAGGTCGAACCGGTACGGGTTGTTCGTGTCGGTGATGTGCAGCAGGCGCTGGATCGACTCCTCGCCCAGCAGATCGACGGCGCTGGAGGTGATCTTGTCCTTCGCCGGGTACTTGCCGGTGACGGTGCCGAGGCTCTCGGTCAGGGGCACGGGGAAGATCTCGACGTGGTTGAGCATGTCGGCGATGCGGCCGTCGTACTTCTGCCGGATCTCGTCCCAGATGTAGCCGCTGCAGGCGCCGAGGGGCCGGTAGTTGTCGTACATCCGATCGAGCTGCTCGTCGCTGAAGCCGACCTTGCGGGCCAGGTGGGTGCGGCTCTGGTCGGCGGTCTCGAGCAGGTTCATGGCCAGGACGGCGGGGTCCTCGTAGGTCTGGCTCTCGATGGACGTGATCTTGCCGTATGACCCGATTTTGTCCAGCCCGGTGAACCGGAAGCTGTACTTGCGATTGCGATCATTGCTCAAAAACTCGCGGTAGAGCTTGGAGACGTACTCCACGAAGAACGTCTTGCCGTTGCCCGGCTCGCCCACCAGCACGTACGCCATCTCCTTGGACGAGCCGCCCTCGGCGGCGTCCTTCACGTACGACACGAAGCTGTTGATCTCGTCGTACATGCCGACGATGTGCTTCTTGCCGTCGCGGAAGATCTTGAAGTCGTAGGTGGTTTTGCCGTTGACGACGACCTTCTCGATGGGGCTGTCCAGGATCATCCGGCTGATGCCCTGGAAGGCGTTCTCGAAGACCCGCTCGTCGTTCTTCAGCGCCAGGAGGTGGCTGTGCAGCGCGTTCTTGTTCTCTTCAGGCATGATCGACCCCCGTCTGGTCCGTCACGATCCGGTCGCGATCACCTGCGCCTTCATCAAAAAAGCGCGGGCCCGGCATCGCGGCCGGCACCAATCCTTGTGGCTCGCCTTCCGCAAGCACCGTGCCTGACGGGGTCAATGTGCTGTCGATGCATCAGATGCGGGGTCGGCCCCCTGGTCCGGGCACGCCGCGGAAGCAGCTCTTGCCATGAAGGAAAGGAGATTCGCGCCGGACGGCCACCGCATTCGGCGGCCCCCGATTTCAAGGGGGGTTGACGGGGCCCCAACGGGCTGTGGTATACTGCTTTCTCTCGCCCAGGGGAGGGGGTTGTGCTCGCTGCGGCCTCCTCCCACTTTCGTCCACTTGCGGGGGACGGGAGATTCCGGGCAGCCTTCCCGCAGAGTTGGCCATGCACGCAGAACGGCAACCTGTTTGTCATTCCGTGAACGGCGTCCATGTCTTCGACGTCGCGGGGCGTGCCTACGCCTACGACCGCACCCGCCAGGACCTTGTCGCCGTCGCGCCCGAGCTGGCCGACCTGCTGGCCGGACGCACGTCCGGCGGCTCGTCAGGCGACTCGTCCGGAGACTCGTCCGGAGACTCGTCAGGCGACTCATCCGGCGACACCTCCGGAAGTTCCGCCGCCCGCGAAGCCCTGGCCCGGGCGCAGCGCGAAGACGGGCTCTTCCGCGGCGTTGCCCCGCTCCTGACGCCCCGCCCGCCCGATCCTGCCTGCGACCGCGACCTCGAACATCTGGTGCTGACCGTCACCGAGGAGTGCGACCTGCGCTGCGCCTACTGCGTGCACGGCGCCGGCCTGGACTGGGTGCGTTCCCACTCGTCGCGCCGCATGGACCTCGGGACCGCCCGCCGCGCGGTGGCCTGGTTCCTCGATCGCTGCCGGCCCGACCGTCCGCCCACCGTGAGCTTCTACGGCGGCGAGGCCCTGCGGCACCCGGCCCTGATCCGGGCGGTGACGGCCCAGGTGCGGGCCCACCCGCGGGGCGCCGAGGCGATGCTGGCCCTCGACTCCAACGGCTGCGACTGGGACGACGCGGCCGTCGCCATGATGGCGGCCGAGCGCATGCACGTGCAGGTCAGCCTCGACGGGCCGCCGGCGATCCACGACCGCTACCGCCGCGACCGGGAGGGGCGGCCCACCTGCGCGCGGATCCTGGCCAACCTCGATCGGCTGCTCGACCGCGACGCGACCGCCGCCGCGCGCCTGTCCTTCGTCGCGACCCTGGCGCCGCCCGTCGATCTGGATGCCGTGGCGCGGTTCTATGCCGACCTGCCGCCCTTCGCGCGGCGGGGGCTGCCGGCGCCCCACGTGCGGGTGAACTTCGCGAACCTGGCGGGGCAGGCGTGGCCCCCGGCGCAGGAGGCCGCCCATGGGCTGCCGCCCGTGCCGGAGCAGATCGACCGCGCGCGGGAAACGTGGTTCGCGGCCGTCGCCGCCGGCCGCCGCGCCGAGTTGAGCCCGGTCGTGCGCGCCCTGTTCGAGCCCGATCTCATCCGCTTCCACCACCGGTCGCGGGCCGAACTCGGCCCCACCTGGGTGCCGGGCGGCAACTGCCGGCCCGGTCGCCGCAAGCTGCACGTGACCGCCGACGGCCGCCTGCAGCCCTGCGAGCGGACGGGCGACGGCATCGTGCTCGGCGACCTGAAGACGCGGGGCGGCATCGATCCGGCGGCGGTGCGCACCCTCGAGCGGAAATTCCACGCGGCGGTCGCCGACCGCTGCGGCGACTGCTGGGCGCTGCGCCTGTGCGCGGTGTGCTACGCGGCGCTGGCCGGCGGTCGACCCGGCGCCGGGAAGGATTCCGTGCCGGAGCAGGTGTGCGAACGGTTCCGCTCGCGCGCGGAAACCACCCTGGCCCTGATGGTCCGGATCACCGAACTGCCGCCGGAGCGGCGGGAATGGCTGGAGAACACGCGGCTCGTTTGAGCCGGGGAAGGAATCGCAGCATGTATCGCAAGCTGGATGACGAGAGCAAGGTCGTGAAGAATGCGGACGAGGCGCCCGAGGGCGAGTGCCAGTGCCCCTGCTCCGAGCCGCAGGACGCGGACGCCGAGGAGGCGCCGCAGGTGAAGCAGGCCGTGGCCTACGTCGAGGTCTACTGGGACATCAACGGGTAGCGTCACCCACGGGGGTTCCGACGTAGGACGTGAAGGCGCCGATGTCGGGGAAGGTGGCGGTGTAGGCCCGGACGGCGAACCTGATCCCGTCGGCGGTCACGATGCCGATGTCGCGGGCGGGAAGGCGGCCGGCGGCCAGGTCCGTGTCGAACCGGTCGAGGTGGTTCCGCAGGAAGGCCACCATGATCTCCCTGGGCACGGGCGCGAAGGGGATGCTGATCTCCTTGGGCTCCTCCGTGTCCCGGATGATCCGGCCGTCGATCTCCCGCTCGACGCTCAGGTACCACTGCACGCCCGCCTGGCCGTCGGCGGCGTAGCCCTGCAACCCGGTCACCACGCCCTCGCCGATCAGGCGCTGGATCTCCAGTTCGCGCAGCGTCTCCGCCGCACGGATGTCGCCGGCGCCGCCGAGTTTGCCGCGCACCGGACTGACGACCCGCGACACTTCGTTCCCCGTGACCGCGCGGCTCGTCTCGACCGTGAAGCCGAGGTCGTCGCTGCCCAGCTGCGGGGGTTGCACCCCGTACACCATCACGAACGCGAGCACGGCCGCCGTGGCCACGCCCCAGCGGTGACGCCGCTGCCGGCGCCGTTCGACCTGCCACATGCGCGCATGCAGCACCGTCCGCAACTGACGCCGACTGGGCCCGGGATCGGGCACCGGCGGCGCGGCGCGGCGGATGAGGTCGTCGAAGGCGTTCGTCGTCATGCTCTCACCGTTGGCGATGTCCCCGTGCGCAGGGCGACTCACGCGTCGCCCTCGTCCTTCCCGTCGACCACCCGCAGCCCCGAATCGTCGACGGCGGCCTGCCGGATGATCCGCAGGGCCGCGTCGGACAGCCCCCGCTCCGGCCCATGCTCCTCGAGACAGCGCCGCAGCGCCGTCTTGCCCCGCCGCAGGTGGCTGTTCACCGTGCCCTGGGGCGTCCTCGTCACGTGGGCGATCTGGCGCACGGCCAGCCCCACGAAGTGGTGCAGGATGATCACCTCGCGCTGCCCCTCGGTCAGCCGGT
>JAGRNP010000003.1 GCA_020440705.1 bacterium
TGGCACCCCGGTTGCAATGGTTGCCATCCGAACCCGCGGAACCAGCACCCAGGACCCCGACAGCGGCGAGAACGGCGCGATCGCGCCCGGAGGTGGATGTTGAACGACCAGACGGTGGCCATGATCAAACCAGCCGCGCAGCCCGGCGCGCCCGCGACGGCGTCCGGCCCGGTGGCCCCGGCGTCGAGCCCGGCGTCCGGCCCCGGCGACGCCCTCGTCGTCGTCGACCTCCACAAGACCTACCGCTCCGGATTCCTCAAGCGCCGCCTGCGCGGCGTCGAGGGCGTGTCGTTCGCGGTGCCGCGCGGCCAGGTCTTCGCGCTGCTCGGCCACAACGGGGCCGGCAAGACGACGACCATCAACTGCGTCCTCGACCTGGTGCATCCGGACGCGGGCGAAGTCCGCATCTTCGGCCGCGACCACCGCCAATGCGCCTCGCGCCGCGCCGTGGGGTACCTCCCCGAACGGCCCTACTTCTTCGAGCACCTCAGCGGCCGCGAGCTGCTGCGCTTCTACGCCGACCTGCTCGACCTGCCCCGGGCCGGCCGGGATGCCGACATCGACGCCGTGCTCGCCCGCACCGGCATGGCCGCCCACGCCGACCGCAAGCTGCGCAAGTTCTCCAAGGGCATGCTGCAGCGCATCGGCCTGGCCCAGACCCTGCTGGGCGACCCCGAGCTGCTGATCCTCGACGAACCCATGTCCGGGCTCGATCCCATGGGGCGCCGCGAGGTGCGCGAGCTGCTCCTCGAACTGAAGGCCCAGGGCAAGACGATCATCCTCTCGAGCCACATCGTCCCCGACGTGGAGGCCGTCGCCGACACGGTGGCGATCATGCGCGAAGGGCGTCTCGTCGAGACCCGGAACCTGCACGACTACAAGGCCGAGAGCAGCTACGGCGTGCACCTCGGCTGGCGCGAGGGGGCCCACGACGGCGCCCGCCTGCCCGACTGGGCCCGCCGGCAGATCCCCGCCGCCGGCGCCGACCGCGTCAGCGTCGAGGCGTCCGACGTCGACGCCCTGCGGGAACTGCTCGCCGCGTGCCACGCCGCCGACGTGCCCGTCCAGGCCGTCGACACCCGTCGCACCGGCCTCGAGGACATCTTCCTCGCCGCCCACGGACACCGGTCCCCGGTCGGCATTCCCGGCGAACGCGCCCCACGACCCCAAGGCGACACGGAGGTCGTCCGATGAACCGTCGCGTCACGGCCCTGGCCCTGAGCACCTTCCGCGAGACCGTCCGCGACCGGATCTTCTACCTGGTCGCCGTCTTCGGCTTCGTCATGCTGGCCAGCACGGCCGTCCTGGCGCCCATGAACGTGGGGGCCCAGGGCAAGATCATGTCCGACGTGGGCCTGGCGGCCATGGTCGTCTTCGGCCTCGTGGTCGCCGTCTTCGTGGGCAGCGCCATGGTCCGCAAGGAGATGGACAAGGGCACGATCGTCACCATCCTGGCCAAGCCGGTCGGTCGGCGCGAGTACCTGCTCGGCAAGTTCCTCGGCCTGAACCTGACCCTGGTCTCCATGCTCGCGGTGATGACCGCCCTCTTCCTGCTGATGCTGCTCATCGCGCCGGGCGCCTTCAGCCTCCGCTTCCTGGCGCCCATCTATCTCGGCTTCCTCGAGCTGATGCTGCTCAACGCGGTGGTGGTCTTCTACTCGACCTGCGTCTCGCCGATCCTCGCCGCGGTCTTCACCCTGGCCACCTTCGCCGTGGGGCACCTCAGCGAGAGCATCCGCGATTTCGGCCAGATGCAGGGCACGCCCTTCCAGCAGACCATGGCCGACGTCGTCTACTACCTGCTGCCCAATCTCGAGGTCTTCAACATGCGCGCGGCGGTGGTGCACGGCGACAGCGTGCCCCCGGAGCACCTGCTCATGGCGACGGTGTACGGCCTGAGCTGGACCGCCCTGCTGCTGCTGCTGGGCAGCGCCATCTTCGCCCGCCGGGAGCTGCGCGGATGACGGCCCTCGCCCGACACGGCACCGCGGTGCGGCTCGTGGCGACCTGCGCGCTCGTCATGACCATGGTCCTGACCCTGGCCCGCCTGGATCTGGCGAAGCGGACGGGCGACCGGGACGAGCGGCTCTACTTCCCGTCCGGCGCGTTCCTCGTGGAATCGAGCCTCGGCTTCCGGGCCGCCTTCGCCGACTACCTGTGGTTCCGCTTCATCCAGTACTTCGGTTCCTACGCCAAGGGCCAGCACGACCTGCGCTACTTCGACGTGCTGCTCGATTCCATCACGCGGCTCGACCCGCGCTTCATCGAGGCCTACCATTTCGGTTCGCTGGTGGCGTGGTCGGAGGAGGGCGATTTCGACAAGGCCGTCGACATCCTCAAGCGCGGTATCGTGCACAATCCCGACACGGCGGAACTGCCCTTCCAGGTCGCCTTCATCTACTACGTGTTCTACCGCGAGTACGCCCTGGCGAGTTTCTGGTTCGAGACCGCCTCGAAGTGCAGCGACGCCACCGACCGCGAGGCGCGCTTCGCGGCCTTCGCCCGCTACAAGGCCGGCGACGAGCGGGTCTCGCTCGAGCTCTGGCGCGACCTCGCGAAGAGCAGTTCCAGCCGCGAGATGCGCGAGCTGGCCGAACGCATGATCCGGAAGCTCGAGCGGAAGCTCGAGATCCGGCAGCTCTACGGGGACGACTTCATCGGCCCCATTCCCGAGGAGATCTGACGTGCCCGTCGCCCTGCAGGGAACCCCGTTCGCCGACACGGCGCTGCTGCTGGGCCTGGCCGCCTGGCTGGGCGCCTGCGTCGGCAGCTTCTCCAACGTCCTGATCTACCGTCTGCCGCGCAACCGCGACGTGGTGCGGGGGCGCAGCCACTGCCCGAGCTGCGCCAGGATGGTGGCGTGGTACGACAACATCCCGGTCGCGAGCTGGCTGCTGCTGCGGGGCCGCTGCCGCCACTGCCGAGCGGCCATCAGCCCGCGCTACCTCCTGGTGGAACTCGCCGGCGCCGCGTGCGCCCTCATCGGGGTGTGGCGTTTCGGATTCTCCCTGGAGGGGCTTTCTGCATCGTTCCTCCTGATCGTGCTGCTCGATATTGCATTGATCGACTGGGAGCACATGATCATCCCGCACACCCTGACGGTGGGCGGGGGACTGGTCGGCCTGGTGCTGTCGCTCTTCACCGTTCCCGGACTGCCCGCGGCGCTGCTCGGGATGGTCGTGGGGGCCGGGATCATCCTCGCGGTTTCCTGGGGCTACAAGCTGGTCCGCGGGGTGGTCGGCATGGGCGGCGGCGACGTCATGTTGATGGGCATGGTGGGGGTCTTCCTGGGGCCCTGGGGCGTGCTCGGCACCCTCTTCGGGGGGGCGCTGCTGGGCACCCTGTACGCGGTCACGGCCGGCCGGGGCTCGGTCGACGGGGCGGCCAAACTGCCCTTCGGCACCTTCCTGGCGGCGGCCGCGGCGGTGGTCCTGCTGTGGGGGCCCGACCTGCTCGCCCTCTACCTGTCGCGATTCTGACCCCGGACGGCAGATTCTGCCCGCACGGTCAACCGACTCTGGTTCTCCGGTTTCAGCGAATCCCCCGTGGCCCGGTGCTGCGGGGGATTTGCCGGTCTTTTGGGCTCAAGGTCGCCCCGGCGGTGCCGATCAGTTTTGTGGCACGCATGTTGCGAATCGCCCTTGGAGATGTCCGACACGGAGTGGGCATCCATCTGAATTCTCGAACTTCAAGGTAGGCTTGGCATGTTCGGATTCCTGAAACGGAAAAAGAAATCACTGATCGGCATGGATATCGGCTCCAATGTCGTGAAGTGCCTGCGGCTGGACCTGACGGGGGAGCGACCGGTCGTCACCCACTTCGCCATGGCGGACCTGCCGCCCGAGGCGATCGTGGACGGCGAGATCATGGATCGGGAACTCGTCATCGAAGCCATCCAGGAAGCGGCCCAGAAGGCCGGCATCCCCGACGAGCCCGTCGCCAGCGCCGTTGCCGGACGTGCGGTGATCGTCAAGAAGATCGTCATGGACAAGATGAGCGAGGCGGACGCCCGCGAGGCCATCTACTGGGAGGCCGAGCAGCACGTCCCGTTCGACATCGACGACATCACGCTGGACTTCCAGATCCTGCAGGACGACATCGGGGCCGACCAGATGGAACTGCTGCTCGTGGCCGCGAAGAAGGACATGATCCTCGGTCACGCCGAGCTGATCCGCGACGCGGGCTTCCGGCCGGTCGTCATCGACGTCGCCTCCTTCGCCAACCAGAACACCTGGGAGTACATCTCGAGCCACGGCGGCTTCACGGCGGGCGAGAAGCTGCCCCTCGACGAGCCCGTCGACGAGGGCGACTCGGTCGACGACCTGGCGCCGTTCGACGAGGACGAGGACGCGGACGCCGGGCCCGAGGCCGAGGCGAGCAGCAGCGAGTTCGTCGCCCTGCTCGACGTGGGCGGTGGCGTCACCAACGTGCACATCGTGCGCGACGGCGTGCCCTACTTCACGCGCGACCTGCCGGTCGGCGTGGCCCACTTCATCGAGGAGTTCCAGAAGCAGCTGGGCCTGACCTACGACACCGCCCACAACGTGGCGCGCGGTCACCTCGACGACGTGGATCCCCAGCTCGTGGCCGACATCGTGCGGTCCGTGGGCAGCGAGATCTACCAGGGTCTCGAGCCGAGCCTTTCCTACCTGAAGACCTCGGGTGAAGCCGATGGCATCGACCGCATCGTCCTGAGCGGCGGCGGTGCCCACCTGCCGGGTCTCCTGGAATACCTGTCCGAAAGCTACAACGTGCCCAGCGAGAAGGCCGACCCCCTGGCCGGGCTGGACTACGACCCTGAACTCTTCGGTGACGGAGAGGCCGAGGAGTTGAGCCCGCTGCTCACCGTGAGCGTCGGCCTGGCTCTCAGAGAGGCGGTGGGGAAATGATTCGCATCAATCTTCTCCCGCGGGACGAGATGCCGGCGCCCAGCAGGATGGCCCTGCCGAACGTCGCCGCCTTCGCCCCGCTCGTCCTGGTCTTCGTGGCGGCCCTCGGCATCGCCGGCGCCCACTGGCACCAGGCCCAGCAGATGTCGGCGCTGGAAACGACCATCGCCGAGGAAGAGGCCGAGACGCGTCGCCTGGCCCCCGAGATCGCCAAGATCAAGCGGCTGAACCAGCAGCGCAAGGACCTCAACGACCGTCTGGACGTCATCACGCGTCTGGACAGCGACCGCTACTTCCGCGTCCACCTGATGGACGAGCTGAACAAGAGCATGCCGCAGCACATGTGGCTGACGCGGCTCGAGGACATCGGCGCGGACAAGTACGCCGTCGAAGGCGTGACCTTCTCGAACTTCCTGATCAGTGACTTCCTGCAGAACGTCACGAACAGCCCGTACTTCGCCGCGGTCGACCTGCTCGTCGCGGAGAAGGGCGAGATCGAGAACGTGAAGGTCATCAAGTTCAAGGCCCAGGCGAAGGCCGTGCGGAAGCCCGCGTCGGCCCCGTTCGAGAGCTAGGAAAGGATCGCCATGGATATCAACGTCAAGGATCCGAAAATCCTGCGCTGGGCCGGTGCGGTGCTCGTGGTGGCGGTGGTCGTACCGATGTACTTCCTGTCGGCCAGCTACCCGTTCACCCATGCCTCGCGCAAGCAGACCATCGCGCAGCTGGACTCCCACCACCAGCAGCTGGCCCGCGACCTCGAACGCGCCCGGCTGCTCGTGCGGAACCTCGAGCGCGTGGAGAAGGAATACGCCATCCTCAACGAGCAGTGGCAGGTCGCCCAGACCCTGCTCCCCGAGGAGAACGAGATGCCCGACCTCCTGCGGAAGGTCACCGCGGCCGGCCAGCAGTCCGGAGTCGAGTTCGAGCTCTTCCGGCCGCAGACGCCGGTCAACCAGGGCTTCTACTCGGACAATCCGGTCGAGGTGCGGATCGCCGGCGGCTACCACCAGACGGGCGTCTTCCTGAGCCGTCTGGCCAACCTGAACCGGATCGTCAACGTGTCCAACCTGGAGATGGAGGGGATCGACGACCAGTCCGACACCCCGTTCACCGTCCAGACGGCCATGACGATCACCGCCTACACCCAGGGCGCCGCCAACGCGCCGGTGGTCGAGGGCGGAGAGAAGACCATCACTGCCCAGGCCGACGGCGGCGAGGGGCAGGCAGTCCGGGCCGGCTCGGCCCACTAAGGGAGTGATGATCATGCGCAAGCAGCTTCGGAACAAACCCTGCGCGGCGGTCCTGGTCATCCTGGCCGGACTGCTGGCGATCGGACCGGCCCTCGCGGACGAACCCGCGGCGGCCGACACGGAGGCGGCGACCCCGTCGGCGTCCTCCCGGGACCGGATCAATGCCATCCGGGCCAACGAGTTCTTCTACCAGAGCAACGGCAAAGAGGACCCGTTCGCGGCGCTGGTCAACGGCGACTTCGAGCAGACCACGGCGGCCGAACTGGTGGACATGAACAGCGCCCAGCTCGTGGGCGTCATGTGGGGCCAGGACGACAAGTTCGCCCTGGTCGAAGACGGAGAAGGTTTCGGTTATATCCTGCGTGTGGGCGATCGTGTCCGCAACGGTCGCGTCGTCAGCATTCGTAAGAACTCACTCACCGCGCGGGTCACTTTGTACGGAATCACCTCGCAGGTGGTCCTCAAACTGGAAAAGTCGGAGGGTAAGTAATGAACGCGAAGACCCGCTTTCTGTTGTTCGGTGCGCTGGCCGTCTCGCTGATGGCCATCCCGCTGGCGGCGTCCGCCCAGGACGCGGCCGCGGCCGCCGAGCCCGCCTACAAGGGGCGCCCGATCTCGCTTGACGTCCAGGAGGCCGAGATCGGGACCGTGCTCCGCTCCCTGGCCGGCTTCTCCGGCGTGAACATCGTCGCCTCCCCGCGCGTGCAGGGCAAGGTCACGGTGAAGCTGGAAGAGGTGCCCTGGGAAGAGGCCCTGACGGTGATCCTGCGGGCCCACAGCTTCGACTACGTCGAGGAGTCCGGCGTGTACCGGATCGACACGGCCGAGGAGCTCCGCCAGGAGAAGCTGGCCAAGGAGCGCGCCCGCAAGCAGGTCGAGGACCTGGAGGAGCTGCACCTGGGCCTGGCGACGCTGAGCTATGCCAACGCCAAGGAAGTGAAGGATGCCCTCGAGGACATGCTCACCGACCGCGGCCGGATCGACGTCGACCTCCGCACCAACAGCCTGCTCATCAGCGACATCCGTGCGCGGGTCGAGCTGGTGACCGAGATGGCCCGTGCCCTCGACACCCAGACCCCGCAGGTGGAGATCAACGCCCGCCTGGTCGACATCGACAGCCGCGCCACGCGCGACCTGGGCATCAACTGGGGCGTCAGCAACTTCCAGCCCGCCGGGACGAACATGACCGGCGCCATGGACATCGTCAACGAGGTCCAGAACGCGGCCGGCGACCTGCGGGTCGGCACCGTGCAGGACTGGGGCGAGCTGATGCTGCAGATCCAGGCCCTGGAGAACGACCAGAAGGCGCACCTGATCAGCAACCCGGTCATCACGACCACGGACAACCGCGAGGCCAGCATCCTGGTCGGCCAGAAGATCCCGCTGATCGTGGCCGACGAGGCCGGCAACGCCATCACGCAGCTGACGACCATCGGCATCATGCTGAAGGTGACCCCGCACATCAACAGCGAGAGCCGCATCACGCTGGACGTGCACAACGAGGTCAGCGACCTGTCGAGCCAGGCCACCGTGCAGGGCGGCGTCATCATCAACACCAGCGAGTCGGACACCCGCGTGCTGGTGGAGAACGGCGAGACCGCCATCATCGCGGGCCTGATCCGCAAGATCGACAGCAAGCTCGACAGCGGCGTGCCCGTCCTGATGGACATCCCGCTGATCGGGTCGCTGTTCCGTCACCGCTCGGACACCAAGGTCAGCCGGGAGCTCGTCATCTTCGTGACGCCGACCATCGTCGACGACACGTACATGACCCGCGACAAGCTGATGTCCGAGGCCGAGGTGACCTACGATCCCGAGAAGCTGTCCCGCTTCTAGGCATCGCCTCACGGCGGCTCCGGCCGCTCGCATCGAGACCTCCCGGGGATTGTCCCCCGGGAGGTCGTGTATTAGGATCCCCCCATGTGGACCTCCCTGATCGGATTCATGGCCAGCGGCAAGTCGAGCGTGACGCGCCGCCTGCAGGCCGCCACGAGCCGCCCCGCCCAGTCCCTGGACGCGGCGGTGTGCGCCCGTGCGGGCCGGGACATCCCGGCCATCTTCGCCGCCGAGGGCGAAGCCGGCTTCCGGGCCCTCGAACTGGAGACGCTGCGCGCCCTCGACCCGGACCGCCCCCTGGTGCTCGACACGGGGGGCGGCGTGGTGCAGACGCCGGCGGCCGTCGACCTGCTGCGGCAGCGGGGGGTCGTCGTGTGGCTCGACGCGCCCTGGGAGACGCTGCGGGCGCGCCTCAAGGAATCCGACACCGACAGCCGGCCGCTGATCGCGCGGCTGGGCTGGGCCGGCGTGGAGGAGCTGTACCGGAACCGCCGGCGTCTCTACGCGGCGGCGGCCGACTTCCGGCTGCGGGCCGACCAGGGCACGGTCGACGACCTGGCCCGCCGCGTCATGCTGCGCAGCCTGCAGTGGGAACGCACCCGCGAGGAGGACCGCCGGTGAGGGTCGTGGCCGGACGCTGGCGGGGGCGCCGCCTGCAGGCGCCGGCCGGCGAAGCGGTGCGGCCCACCACCGACCGCACCAAGGAGGCCCTGTTCAGCATTCTCGGTCCGCTGGTCGAGGGCGCCGTCGTGCTCGACCTGTGCTGCGGCGCGGGTGGCCTGGGCATCGAGGCCCTCAGTCGCGGCGCCGGCGAGGCGGTGTTCGTCGACGCGGCCCGCTCCTCCCTGCAGGCGGTCCGGGAGAACCTGGTCCGTTGCGGCGCCGGAGCCGGCACGTGGCAGCTGGTTGCGGGCGACGCCGAGACCTGGCTGCGCCGGTGGTCCGGGTCCGCGGGGCGGCCCTGGCTGCTGCTCTGCGATCCGCCCTACCCAACGGGCATCGCCGCGGCTATGATGTCCCTGGTCGCTTCGGGCACGTTGCCGGACGGCCTGCAGGCGGCGGTGGTCGAGTACGGGCCCCGCACGCCCGACACCGAGACCCTGCCCGCGGGGTGGCGGGAACGGCGCTACGGCGAGAGCCGGCTGGCGGTGTTCCGGCCCGTCGACCCGGCGGCCGCCGCGGAAGACGCGCCATGACCCGCCACGTGCTGTACCCCGGCTCCTTCGATCCCGTCACCCTCGGCCACGTCGACATCCTCGAGCGCGCGCGGAAGCTGTTCGACCGGGTCACGGTGGTCGTGGCCGCCTCGGGCAAGGCGGGCCTGCTGCCGGTGGCGGAGCGGGTCGAGCTCTTCCGGCAATCGGTGCGCCATCTGGACGGCGTGGAGGTCCACCCGTTCACCGGCCTGCTCGTCGACGAGGTGCGGCGCCGGGGCGCCGACGCGGTCGTCCGGGGCATCCGCACCGCCGGCGACTACGAGCACGAATGGAGTCTGGCGGGCGTGAACGCCTTGCTTTCGTCCGACGTGGAATACATATACTTCCTCGCGCGGCCCCACATGGCGGCCGTCAGCAGCACCCTCGTGCGCGACGTGATCCGGCACGGGGGCGACCTGGCGCAGCTGGTGCCGGCCCCGGTGGCCGCCGCCCTCGCCGGCCGCGGCGGCGCCTGACGTCAACCGGCGTCGTCGCCGGTGCGCATCGGGATCCGGCCCGGTGACGTTTCCCTGACCCGACCCCTGCGGAGTCCGACGTGTTTCTCGACATCGCCACCATCACCATCGCCTCCGGAGACGGGGGAGACGGCTGCGTCTCGACCCGCCGCGAGAAGCACGTCCCGCGCGGCGGCCCCGACGGCGGCAACGGCGGCACGGGCGGTTCGGTCTGGTTCGAGGCGACTTCCGACATGTCGACCCTGCTCGATTTCCGCTACCGGCGCGAGTACAGGGCGGACAACGGCCAGCCGGGCGGGGGGCGCAAGTGCACCGGCGCCGACGGTGCCGACATCGTGGTGCGGGTCCCCTGCGGGACCGCGGTCTACGACGAGGCCGACGGCACGCTTCTGGCAGACCTCACCGACGACGGGCAGCGGCTGCTGCTGGCCAAGGGCGGCCGCGGCGGCAAGGGCAACTGGGAATTCCGCAACGCCCGCAACCAGACGCCCATGCACGCCACGCCGGGCAAGCCGGGCCGCAGCCGCAAGGTCCGGCTCGAGCTCAAGCTCATCGCCGACATCGGCCTGGTGGGCGAGCCCAACGCCGGCAAGAGCACGCTGCTGTCGGTGATCACGGCGGCGCGACCCAAGGTGGCCGACTACCCGTTCACGACCCTCGTGCCGAACCTGGGCATCGTCGACCTGGGGGAGTACCAGAGCTGCACCCTGGCCGACATTCCCGGGCTCATCGAGGGCGCCAGCCGGGGCAAGGGGCTCGGCCACGAGTTCCTGCGCCACGTCGAACGCACGCGGGCGCTCCTGCTGCTGGTCGACCCGTCGCTGGAGGCGCCGCGGCGGGCCCTGGACGTGCTCCGCCGCGAACTGCGCGAGCACGGCAGCCGCCTCGCCGAACTGCCCTTCGCCGTCGCGGTCACGAAACAGGACCTGCTCGACCCCGTCGCGGCCGAGACCGCCCTGGCCGAGGCCCGCGCCTGGGGCGAGGAGAACGGCGCCGGCGAGGTCATCATGATCTCGTCGGCCACCAACCAGGGCCTCGACCAGCTGCGGCACCTCCTGCGCCGTCTCTACGAGGCCTGATCCCCTCCCGGATCGGAACGCCTGCCATGTTCGCTGCCGTGCCGCCTCGCGGACCGGCCGACGGGGACGTCCGTCTGCTGCGGCCCACCGATGCCGCCTGGCCCGGACTGCTGACCCGCATCCCGGATCCGCCGCCGCATCTGCACGTCCTCGGTGATCCGGCCTGGCTCGACCGCCCCGCCGTGGCCATCGTGGGCACGCGCCGCGCGACGCCCCGCGGGCTGGCCGTGGCCCACGGGGCGGCCCGGGCCCTCGCGCTGCAGGGCTGGACCATCGTCAGCGGCCTGGCCCTCGGGATCGACGCCGCGGCCCATCGGGGTGCGCTCGCCGGGGGCGGCGGCACCGTGGCGGTCATGGGCACCGGGCCCGACCGGGTCTATCCGGCCTGCCACCGTGGTCTGCAGGGGGAGATCCTGGCCCGCGGCTGCGCCGTCACCGAACTCGAGCGGGGCGCGCCCGCCCTGCCGCACCACTTTCCGAAACGCAACCGGATCATCGCGGCGCTCGTACAGGCCGTCATCGTCGTCGAGGCCCCGCTGCAGAGCGGAGCCATGCACACGGCCCGCACCGCCCTGGACTACGACCGCGACGTCTTCGCGGTGCCCGGTCCGGTCGACCTCGAGGCCCACCGCGGCTGCCACCGGCTGCTGCGCGACGGGGCCCATCTCTTCGAGGGGGTGGGGGACGTCGAACGGGTCCTCGGGCCGCCGCCGGCGCCCGCGGCGACCGGCCGGTGCGACGTTGCGGGCGCGCCGCCGGTCCCGGACGACGGCTCGGCCGCCCGCTGGATCCTCGACCGGCTCGACCTCGAGGGCGTCCGGCGGGACGATCTGCGCCGCCGCTGGCCCGGCGACGAGGCCACCTGGCTCGAAGGGCTGACCGCTCTCGAACTGGCCGGCCTGATCCTGAGGTTGCCCGGTGGGCGGGTCGCCCGTAGAATCTGGTCCGGTCCCTGAACGTTCGCTCATCCGGAAGGATCGCCCGTGATCTCCGTGCGGAATCTCGTCAAGAAGTACGGTTCCCACCGGGCCGTCGACGGCCTGGACTTCACCGTGGCCAAGGGGGAGCTCTTCGGCCTGCTCGGGCCCAACGGCGCCGGCAAGACGACGACCATCAGCGTCCTGGCGACGCTCCTGCCCGCCGACGGCGGCAAGGCCGAGATCGGCGGCCACGACGTGGCCTCCGACGCGGCCGCGGTCCGCCGGCTGATCGGCGTCGTGCCGCAGGAGATCGCCCTCTACACCGACCTGACCGCCCGCGACAACCTCCAGTTCTGGGGACGTCTGTATGGCCTGACGGGCCGCACCCTGTCCGCGCGCGTCGACGAACTCCTGGAGATGGCCGATCTCGTCGAGCAGGCCGGCCAGAAGGTGGGGACCTTCAGCGGCGGCATGAAGCGGCGCCTGAACCTGGTCGTGGGCCTGATCCACGGGCCCGAAGTGCTCTTCCTGGACGAGCCCACGGTGGGCATCGACGCCCAGGCCCGCGAGCGCATCCTCGACCTCATCGAGAGGCTCGGCGCCGAGGGGATGACCGTCGTCTACACCACGCACTACCTCGAGGAGGCCGAGAAGCTGTGCGACCGGATCGGCGTCATCGATCACGGACGCATGGTGGCCCTGGGCGACAAGGAGCAGCTCATCGGCCAGATCGGCGACACCGACCAGATCCGTTTCCAGCTGCCGCCCGATCGGCGCGCGGAGTTCGCGGCCGCGTTCGCCGGCCGTGACGGCGCGCGCGAGGTGTCCGAGCGCCGGGGCAAGGTCGAGGTCCGCACGCCCGACGGCGCGGCCCTGCTGCCGGACATCCAGGCCTGGCTGGCGGCGCGCGACCTGCCCCTCGAACAGCTCGAGGTGGTGCGCCCCAACCTCGAGACGCTCTATCTCAACCTGACCGGCCGCGGGCTGAGGGAGTAGCCGTGCTCGTCTTCGCCCTCGTCCGCAAGGACCTGCGCCGCGCCGCCTCCGATCGGCGCGCGATGCTGGTCAGCCTCGCCCTGCCGCTGCTGCTGACGGCCATCATGGGCCTCAGCTTCGGGCGCGGGAGCGGGGGCGTGTCGGCCATCCCCATCCTCATGGTCGGGGCCGACCTGCCCGACCAGATGCAGGACCGCCTGAAGGAGGGCCTCGAGGAATCGGGCTGGTTCACCGTGGCCTGGAGCGACTCCGCGGCCGCGGATGCGGCCGTGCGGCGGGGCGACGTCGCCGCGGCGGTAATCTTCCCGGACGGGATCTTCACGCGCCTGATCGACGGCGACGCGGTGCGGCTCGAGGTCTGGAAGGATCCGGGCAGTCCGCTCAAGAGCGACATCGTGGCGGAGATCCTCAGCCGCATCGTCCGGCCGTACCAGGCCGGCGAAGCGGCCTACGAATCCCTCTGGCCGGAGGATCGCGCCCGCGGCGAGGGCGAATTCCGCGCCGACGAGTACTTCGCCGGCGACTTCAACGACGTCTGGAAGCGGTTCCGCGGCGGCGAGAACGACCCGGTGCTGCGGGAGGCGCGCGACCGCTTCATGACGATCATGGACCACCAGGTGGCCCTGTCCGATGCCATGGCAGCCGACCGGATCGTGCTCGAGGTGCACGACAAGGCCCCGGCCGGTGCCTTCGCCGAGGGCGAGGAGATCAACCTCTTCGACACGTTCCTGCCGAGCTTCGCGGTCTTCTTCCTCATGTTCGCCGTCTCCGGGGCCGCCCGGGACCTTCACCGGGAGCGCGAACGCCTCACCCTGCAGCGCCAGCTGTTGAGCCCCATGCGCGGCATCGACTTCGTGGTCGGCAAGTGGGTGGGGGCCGTGTTCCAGGGCGCGGGACAGCTCCTGGTGCTCTTCGGGGCGGGGGCGATCCTCTTCAAGGTCAATCTCGGGCCCGATCCGCTGGCCCTGCCGGTCATGGCCCTGTTGACCTCGGCCGCCGGCGCGGGCGTCTTCCTGTTCCTGGCCCTGGTCACCCCGTCGGAGAAGGTCATGGACAACCTGGCCACGGTGGTGATCCTGGTCTCGGCCATGATCGGGGGCAACTTCGTGCCGGTCGAGTCCCTGCCCGGCTGGGTCGCGTCCGTGGGGCGCTTCGCGTTCAACTACTGGGCGAACCTGGGCTTCAGCGAAGTCGTCGCGCGCGATCACGACCTGGGCGCGGCCCTGGGGCCCGTCCTCGTCCTGGCCTCGATCGCGGTCACGCTCTTCGCGGTCAACGTGCTGCTGTTCATGGCGCGCGCGCGCCGGGGAGGCCTGACGTGAACGGCGCGGTCATCCTGGCGCTGGTGCGCCTGCGCCTCGTGCGCGTCCTGCGCGACCGCATGGGGCTGGTCTGGCTCCTGGTCATGCCCATGGTCTTCTCGTTCCTCATGGGCGAGCTCATGGGGGGCATGAACAGCGGCGGCGGCACGCGGGCCCTGCCCCGCTTCCTGGTGGCCGACGCCGACGGGACCGTGGCGGTCGACCGGCTCCTGGCTCCCCTGCTCGACAACGAGCGGTTCCGGGTCGTCCGGGAGGACACGAACCTCACCGTCACCGAAGCGCGGGCGGCCGTCGAGAACGGACGCCACACCGCCGTCCTCATTGTCCCGCAGGATTTCGGCGCCCGGGTCGCGGCCGGAGAGCGGGCCGAGCTGACCCTCGCCTACGACTCCGACCGGCTCAGCAGCCAGACGGTGCGCACCACCCTCGAGCAGGCGGTGCTGCGGACCAACGCCGAAGCCGCCGCCCGCAGTCTCGTGGCGGCGCCCGGTGGCCCGGTGCCGCGCGACCGGGCGGCCGCCTTCGACGCGGCGGTCTTCGACAGCCTCTGGACGCGGCCCCGTGTCAGCCTCGAGGCGACCACCCTCGGCCGGGTCGAGGACGACGACTGGGGCCTGACCCGCTCCCATCAGCACGTGGGGCCGGCCTACGTCCTCTTCTTCGTGATGATGTTCCTGATGATGACGGCGAAGGAGCTCGTCCAGGCCCGCCGCGACCGCACCCTCGATCGCCTCGTCACCAGTCGCGCCCGCTCGGGCGAACTCGTGCTGGGGATCTTCCTGGGGGGAATGGCCATCGGCCTGGTCCAGGCCGCGGTGCTGCTCGTCCTGAACAGCCTGGCGTTCGGCATCGACTACGGCGACTCGCCGCTCGGCCTGGCCCTGACGGTGTTGCTGTTCGCGGCCTTCGCGGCGGGGGCGTCGATCGTCCTCGGCGCGGTCGCCCGCACCGAGGCCCAGGCCGACGGTCTGGGCATGGCGCTGACCATGACCATGGCGGCCCTCGGCGGCCTGTGGTGGCCCCTGGAGATCGTGCCGGCCATCATGCAGCGCGTCGGGCACGCCCTGCCCACCGGCCAGGCCATCACCTGCTTCCACGACATGATCGGCCGGGGCTACGGGCTCGCCGACCTGGCGCCGCTGCTCGTCGGGCTGGGGGTCTGGGCCGGAGCGGCCCTGCTGCTGGGGGCGTGGCGCCTGCGCCGGCTGGTCACCGGCGCCTGAGGGCGGCGCGCCTCAGTTCTCCGTGTCGAAGCCCACGATGGGCGGCAGCTGGGGCTGGCCGGAGGCCTTGATCTCCCCGTGCACCGCCTCATAGCGCTCGATGTTCGCCTTCAGGTTCGCCTGCAGCGCCTTCATGGCCATGGGCGTCATGATCACCCGCGCATGCACCTTGGCCTTGGGCACCCCGGGCACGATCCGGGCGAAGTCCAGGATGAACTCGGCCTGGCTGTGGGAGACGAGGCTCAGGTTGCTGTACACGCCCTCGGCTTCCTTCTCACCCAGATCGATGGCGATGCGCTGCTGCTGCGGTTTCTTGTCCATGGGGCCTCCCCGGGAACACCGGTCCCGAAATTGACAGTGCCGGACCCGGGTGATAGCTTCCGGGCGCAGCCGATTGTCCTCGTACCCAACCAAGAATACGGCCATGACCTCAAAAGACAAGCAGTTCGCCGTCGAGCGGCAAATCATCGGCCGGATCGCGGGCCGACGCCTGGCGGTCATCGGCGACTCCATGGTCGACCGCTTCCTGTGGGGGCGCGTCGACCGCATCAGCCCCGAGGCGCCGGTGCCGGTGGTCCGCATCGAGCGCGAGACCGTCAAGCTGGGGGGAGCGGCCAACGTGGCGGCCAACATCCGGGCCCTGGGCGCGGAGGTCGTGCTCTTCGGGATCGCGGCCGCCGACGAGGCGGGCCGCCAGTTGCGCGACCTGCTCACCGAGCGGGGCATCGACCCGGCCGGCCTGGTGGCCGACGGCGACCGCCCCACGACCATCAAGACCCGCATCATCGCCCACAACCAGCAGGTGGTCCGGGCCGACCGCGAAGACGACGCGCCGGCCGCCGACGCCACCATCGACCGGCTGCTCGGCCAGCTGGGTGCCGCGGGCCCCTTCGACGGCATCATCTTCAGCGACTACGGCAAGGGCGTCCTGACCGACGCCGCCCTGGACCGGGCCATCGCGGCGGGCCGCGCCGCGGGCGTGCCCATGGTGGTCGACCCGAAGAAGGGGGACTACAGCCAGTATCGCGGCGTCAGCAGCCTGACGCCCAACCAGAAGGAAGCGGAGCAGGCCTGCGCCCTGCCCATCGTCGACGACGAGAGCCTGCGCGAGGCGGGTCGCCGTCTCCTGGAGCGCACCGAGGCCGAGGCCGTCCTGATCACCCGGGGCGAACACGGCATGGCCCTCTTCGGCCGCGCCGGCTCGGACGACCGCCTCGCCACCCGCGCCACGACCGTCTACGACGTCACCGGGGCCGGCGACACGGTCATCGCCGTCTACACCGCGGCCCTGGCCGCCGGAGCGAGCTTCCTCGACGCGGCGCACCTGGCCAACCACGCGGCGGGCCTGGCCGTGCGCGAGCTGGGCACGGCGGCCATCACCGCCGCGCAGCTCGAAGCCATCCTGGGCGGCGGGGGCGACGCGTGAGCGCGGCTCCCGCACGTGGCGTGGTCCTGGACCGCGACGCCCTCGCGGCGTGGGGAGAGGCCGTCCGGGCGGCGGGACGCACCATCGCCTTCACCAACGGCTGCTTCGATCTGGTGCATTCCGGTCACCTCGCCAGCCTGGTCCAGGCCGCCGGCGCGGCCGACGAATTGATTGTCGCTCTCAACTCCGACCCCTCGGTGACGCGCCTCAAGGGAACCGGCCGGCCGATCCTCCCGGAAGCCGACCGCGCGGCCCTGATCGCGGCCTTGCGACCGGTTTCCGCGGTCACCATATTTGACGAGCCGACACCGCTGGAGGTCATCCTCCGGATCCGGCCTGACGTGCTCGTCAAGGGGTCCGAGTACGCCGAAGCGGACATCGTGGGCGCGCCCGAGGTGAAGTCCTGGGGCGGCCGCGTGGTCCGCGTGCCGATGGTGCCCGGCTGGTCGACCTCCCAGATCATCGACGCGGTTCGGCGATTGCCTTGAACGGTCGATCCCGCCCGCGTGCGACGCGTGCGCCGGGCGGCCAACTCGTCCGATCATCACGATCGACCGGACAAAGAGGAGACGTCATGAGCAGGATCAAGACCATCATCCTGGGTGCCGCGGGCCGCGACTTCCACAATTTCAACTGCGTCTACCGTGACAACGAGACCTACGAGGTCGTGGCCTTCACCGCGACGCAGATCCCCGACATCGACGGCCGACGCTACCCCGCCGCCCTGGCGGGTTCGCTCTATCCGGAAGGCATCCCCATCCACGACGAGGGCGACCTCGAGGCCCTCATCGCCGAGACCGGCGCCGAGCAGTGCGTCATGGCCTACAGCGACCGCTCGTACCAGCAGGTCATGAGCCTCGGCTCGATCGTCAACGCCGCGGGCGCCGACTTCCTCATGCTCGGCGAGCGCCACACCCAGCTGAAGAGCACCAAGCCGGTGATCAGCGTCACCGCCGTGCGCACGGGCTGCGGCAAGAGCCAGACCAGCCGCCGCATCTGCGAGATCCTGCGGGGCGCGGGCAAGAAGGTCGTCGCCGTGCGGCACCCCATGCCCTACGGCGATCTCGCCGCCCAGCGCGTGCAGCGCTTCGCCGAAGTGGCCGACCTCGCGAAGCACAATTGCACCATCGAGGAGATGGAGGAGTACGAACCGCATGTCGTCGCCGGGGGCGTCATCTACGCGGGTGTCGACTACGAGGCCATCCTGCGCGAGGCCGAGAAGGAGGCCGACATCATCCTCTGGGACGGCGGCAACAACGACACGCCGTTCTTCCGGCCCGACCTGGCGGTGGTCGTGGCCGACCCGCACCGGGCGGGCCACGAGTTGAACTACTATCCGAGCGAGACCAACCTGCGCCTGGCCGACGTCGTTGTCATCAACAAGGTCGTCGAGGCCGAGTTCGAGGACATCGAGACCGTGCGCGACAACATCCGGGCGGTCAACCCGGGCGCCCTGGTTATCGACGGCGCCAGTCCCCTGACCATCGAGGGCGATTTCGACATCGCCGGCAAGAAGGTCCTGGTGGTCGAGGACGGCCCGACCCTGACCCACGGCGAGATGACCTACGGCGCCGGCGTCGTGGCCGCCATGCGCATGGGCGCCGAGGAGCTCGTCGATCCGCGCCCCTGGGCCACCGGCCGCCTGGCCGAGACCTTCGAGCACTACCCCGAGATCGGGACCCTGCTGCCGGCCATGGGCTACGGCGCCGAGCAGGTGGCCGATCTCGAGAAGACCATCAACGCGGTCGAGTGCGACGCCGTGGTCATCGGCACGCCCATCGACCTGAACCGGATCGTGAAGATCGACAAGCCCACGGTCCGGGTGCGGTACGATCTGCAGGAGATCGGCAAGCCCGACTTCCCGCAGATCCTGAAGCGGTTCCTGTAAGGGAAGACCCGTCACGAGTGTGTTCGCGACCAGATCGGCCGGGCGGAGCCCCGGGGTCGGGGTTCTGCCGACCGGTCGCATTCCGGGGAGGAATTGAGTGAATATCCACGAATACCAGGCCAAGGAGATCTTCACGGCCCACGGCCTGCCGGTGCCCGGCGGGCAGGTCGCGAGGACGCCCGACGAGGCCGTGGCGCTGGCCGAGCAGTACGGCCTGCCCGTCATGGTGAAGTGCCAGGTGCTGACCGGCGGCCGCGGCAAGGCCGGCGGCATCAAGTTCTGCAAGACCATGGACGACGTCCGCACCAACGCGACGAACATCCTGGGCATGGACATCAAGGGCCATTCGGTGCACAAGGTGCTGATCACGCCGGCCGTGGACATCGCGAGCGAGTACTACCTCGGCATGCTCATCGACCGCAACACCCAGCGCGTCCTGCTGATGGCCAGCGCCGAGGGTGGCGTCGAGATCGAACAGGTCGCCAAGGACACCCCGGAACTCATCTTCAAGTTCGCCATCGACCCGCGCTACGGTCTGCTCGACCACGAGGCCATGGAGATGGGCCTGAAGCTCTGCCCCGGCGACGTCAAGAAGGCGCGCCAGTTGGCCGTCGCCATGCAGAAGCTCTACCAGGCCTTCGTCCATGCCGACGCCAGCCTGGCCGAGGTGAACCCGTTCATCTTCACGCCGGACGGCCAGGGCCACGCCATCGACGCCAAGGTCAACCTGGACGACAACGCCATGTTCCGGCATCCGGACTACGAGCCCATGCGCGACACCGAGGCCGAGGACCCGAGCGAGCGCGCCGCCCGCGAGGCCGGCCTCAGCTTCGTCAAGCTCGAGGGCAACGTGGGCTGCCTGGTCAACGGCGCCGGCCTGGCCATGGCCACCATGGACCTGGTCAAGTACTACGGCGGCCAGCCCGCCAACTTCCTCGACATCGGCGGTTCCTCGAACCCCGAAAAGGTCGTCAACGCGCTGAAGATCATCCTCAGCGACCAGGAAGTGAAGGCCATCCTGTTCAACATCTTCGGCGGCATCACGCGCTGCGACGACGTGGCCAAGGGCATCATCGAGGCGACCAAGCGCATGGACATCAACGTGCCCATCGTCGTGCGCCTGACCGGCACCAACGAGGAGGAGGGCCGCGCCCTGCTCACCGAGACCGAGCTGCATCCGGCCGCGACCATGGACGAGGCCGTGCAGAAGGCCATCGAACTGGCCGGTTGAACACCCTGAACGATTGACACGAGGCGCCTCCGCGGGCGCCCGATCCGAGGAGATTCGAAAATGGCGATTTTTGTCGACGACTCCACCAAGGTGGTCGTTCAGGGGATCACGGGCCGGGACGGCGGTTTCCACACCAAGGAAATGATGGCCTACGGCACGAAGATCGTGGCCGGCGTGACCCCGGGTCGCGGCGGCCAGAAGTTCGAGGACAAGGTCCCCGTGTACGACACGGTGAAGGAGGCGGTCCAGGAGCACGGCGTGAACACGTCGGTCATCTTCGTGCCGCCCTTCGGCGCCGCCGGCGCCATCTACGAGGCCGCGGACGCGGGCTGCAAGCTCATCGTCTGCATCACCGAGGGCGTGCCCACGGTGGACATGGTCAAGGTCATGCCGTACCTGCAGGAACGCGGCGTGCGCCTGATCGGCCCCAACTGCCCCGGCCTGCTGGCCCCGGGCATCGCGAAGCTGGGCATCCTGCCCGCCAGCATCGTCAAGGAAGGCCCCGTGGGTCTGGTGTCCCGTTCGGGCACCCTGACCTACGAGGTCGTCTACCAGCTGACCGCCGCGGGCCTGGGCCAGACCACCTGCCTCGGCATCGGCGGCGACCCGGTCATCGGGACCAACTTCCTGGACTCGATCAAGGCCTTCAACGAGGACCCGAAGACCGAGGCCATCGTGATGATCGGCGAGATCGGCGGCGACGCCGAGGAGCAGGCGGCCGAGTACATCAAGGCCAACGTCAAGAAGCCGGTGGTCAGCTTCATCGCCGGCCAGACGGCGCCTCCGGGCAAGCGGATGGGCCACGCCGGCGCCATCGTCTCCGGCGGCACCGGCACGGCGGCCGAGAAGCAGAAGGCGCTGGAGGCCGCGGGCATCCCCGTGGCGGCCCGGCCCATGGACGTGGTGCCCAAGCTGCAGGAAATCTGGCACCCGTAGCACGATCGCTTATATTGGCGGCCGAGAATGAGAACCGGTTGCCATGACGGCACAGCGGGCGACCTCCCCGGAGGCGCCCGCTGGTTTCCACCCGGAACCGGCCGTGGCCGGCCCGGACCGACAAAGGACACGAGCATCCCATGCAGAAGACCTACTTCATGATCAAGCCCGAGATCGTCGCCGCCGGCGACCAGAAGATCGGCGCCATCCTGGCCATCGTGAACCAGGCCGGGTTCCGCATCACGAACCTGGAGCTGCGCCGGCTCGACCGCGCGCTGGTCGAGGATTTCTACGGCGAGCACCGCGAGCGCCCGTTCTACGGCGAGCTGTGCGACTACATCGCCGGCGGCCCGGTCGTGACCATCGGCCTCGAGCGCGAAAATGCGGTGGCCGCCCTGCGCGAGCTGATCGGTGCCACGAATCCGGCCGAGGCCGCCACGGGCACCATCCGCGACCTGTTCGGCGCCTCGCTGCAGAACAACGCGGTCCACGCGTCGGCCAATCCGGACGATGCGGCCCGCGAGCTGGCCCTGATTTTCGGCGTCTGAGCCCCCGCCGACGGGCCCGGGTGCCCGTCGGCCGCACTTGACAGCCCCGCAGGCGCTGATTACAGTTTGGCGCCTGCAACCGTCTTTGGAAAAGCTGGTCCCGCATGGAATTGGATCTCGACAGGCAGGAGCCGGGCCGTTCCGAACTGCCCATTTCCGGGCGCCTGGCCCTCGACGCCGGCGACGACCGGGTCGCCGAGGCCGAGTTGCGCGGAGATCTGGTGATCCAGAACATCGAGAGCCGCTTCCTGGTGAACGGCAGCCTCGAGGCGGTGGGGCGGACGACCTGCGGCCGTTGCCTGCAGGAATTCGACCTCAGCTGGGACGTTCCGGTCGACCTCATGGTGCTGCGGAACGTCGACAGCGACGAGGAGGAGGGGGAGACCCTCCTGATCCTGCAGAGGGACGGCGTGGTCGACCTGCGCGAATCCCTGCGGGAGTGCACGCTGCTGGCCTACCCGCAGAGCCCCGTGTGCCGCGAGGATTGCCGCGGACTCTGTGCCCAGTGCGGTTGCGACCTCAACAGCGAGAGCTGCGACTGCGCCGACAACGACAATGACCCCCGGTGGGACGGACTGCCCGAGTAGCCCCCGCCGAGCCCGACAACACCCGTGAGCCACAAGCCCGAGGGCCGGCTCCAACCGGAGGAATCCGATGGCTGTTCCGCAAAGTAAGACGTCCAAGTCCAAGAAGGGCCTGCGTCGCGCCAACTGGCACCTCGAGAAGCCGGATCCGAACAAGTGCCCCCACTGCGGCGCCCCGCGCCTGCCGCACCGCGTGTGCCGCGACTGCGGGTACTACGGCGAGCGCGAGGTCCTGGTCGTCGAGAAGTAGCGACCGGCAGCGAGGCTGAACATCGCCGCGCCTGCGGGTGCGGCCCGGCAGGGAGGTCGGTTCATGAGCGCAGCGAAACCGGTGATCGCGGTCGACGCCATGGGGGGCGACCACGGGCCTTCCGTGGTGGTGCCCGGCGCGATCGCGGCCCTGACCCCCGATTCGCCCTTCGAACTGGCTCTCTACGGCGATCCGGCCGCCATCGAGGCGGCCCTCGACCAGGCAGGTGCCGCTGGCCTGCCTGTTTCCGTGGTCCCCTGCACCCAGGACATCGAAATGGGCGAGGCGCCCGCTTCGGCCATCCGCAACAAGAAGGACAGCCCCATCGTCCGGGCCATGGCCGATCAGAAGGCGGGCCAGGTCCAGGCGGTGGTGTCCGCCGGCTCCACCGGGGCCATGGTCGCCGCCAGCCTGATCATCCTCGGGCGCGTCGCGGGCGTCGACCGTCCGGCCATCGCCACCCTGATCCCGACCGTGCGGGGCCATCTGGTCCTGCTCGACGCGGGCGCCAACACCCAGTGCACCGCCGAACACCTGGTCTGCTTCGCCCGCATGGGCGACGTCTTCGTGCGCCAGATGTTCGCCGTCGAGGCGCCGGCCGTCGGCCTGCTGAACATCGGTTCCGAGCCCAAGAAGGGCCCGGAACTCTACGTCGAGACCCATGCCCTGCTGGCGGACTCCGGCCTGAACTTCGTCGGCAACATCGAGGGCAACGACTTCATGCTCGGCCCCTGCGACGTGGTGGTGGCCGATGGCTTCATGGGCAACAACGCCCTGAAGATGGTGGAGGGGTTCGCCCGCTTCATGGGCGCCCTCGCCCGCCGGCCCGACCTGCCGGCCGACGTCCAGGCCGGCCTGCGGCCCGTGCTGGGCTTCCTGCAGCGCGACTTCTCCTACGAGAAGTACGGCGGGGCCCTGCTGCTGGGCGTCCAGGGCATCAGCGTCATCGCCCATGGCCGCAGTTCGGCCCTGGCCATCACCAACGCCGTCAAGGTGGGGTGGGACATGGTCCGCAACGACGTGCTGGACCGCATGGCGTCTCTCGAGGCCTAGGGCCCGAGCCGCTGTCCCGGCGCCCCGCGCCGCCTGCCCGCCGAATCGAGGAGAGCCATGAGCGCCATCCGCATCCCGATGATCTTTCCCGGCCAGGCGTCCCAGGTCGTGGGCATGGCCCGCGACCTCGCGACGGCCGGCGGCCCCGCGGCCGATTTCCTGGCCACGGTGAACGATGCCCTCGGCGACGACCTGACCGGGGTCATGTTCGAGGGCCCGGGAGAGACCCTCACCGAGACCCACAATGCCCAGCCCGCCATTCTCGCCCATTCGGTGGCGGTGGCGCTGGCGCTGCGCGCCCAGGGCGTCGAGCCGTCGCTCGTGGCAGGCCACAGCCTGGGCGAGTTCAGCGCCGCCGTGGCCGCCGGGGCCCTCAGTCCGCTCGACGGGCTGCGCCTCGTGCGCGAGCGGGGCCGTCTCATGTTCGCCGCGGGGCAGGAGGTTCCGGGGACCATGGCCGCGGTCCTCGGCCTGGCGAGCGACAAGGTCCGTGAGGTCTGCGCCGCCGTCGACGGCGTCGTGGTCCTGGCCAACGACAACACCGAGGGGCAGGTGGTGATCTCGGGCGAGGTGCCTGCCGTCGAGGCCGCCGAAGCCCCCCTGAAGGAGGCCGGCGCCCGCCGGGTCCAGCGCCTCAACGTGAGCGGCGCTTTCCATTCGCCACTGCTCGAGGGGGCGGCCGCGGCCTTCCGGGAGGTCCTGGCCGGCGTCGACTTCGCCGCCCCGACCGTCCCGCTGGTGGCCAACGTCGATGCGCGGCCGGTCACCACGGCGGCCGGCCTGCGCGAGGGATTCGGCCGGCAGCTCACCTCCTCGGTCCTCTGGCGGGACATCATGGCCCACATCGCCGGCGGCGCGCCGGCCCCCCGCGTGGTGCTCGAGGTCGGACCGGGGCGGGTCCTGTCCAACATGGCCAAACGGGCCTATCCGGACACGACCTTCATCGCCGTCGGCAGCGTCGAGGATCTCGCCGGTCTGGAAGACAGTTTGGCCGCGGCCGGATTCGACAGCTGAACCCGTTTCTCGGGCAAGTTGTGTAAGTGATTGCTGGAAAGGAATTTGAAATGAGCAACAAAGCCGTCATCGTCACAGGCGCCAGCCGGGGGATCGGCGAGTCGATCGCCCGGGAACTGGCGGCCGCCGGCTACGACCTGGCCCTGGTCGCGCGTTCGGCGGAGCGCCTGGAGGCCCTGGCCGCCGAGTTGTCCGGCGACGTGAAGTGCATCGCCCTGCCCGGTGACATCGGATCGTGGGACGACGCCCAGCGCATCGTCGACGCGACCCACGCCGAATTCGGCGCCCTCTGGGGCCTGGTCAACAACGCGGGCATCACCCGCGACGGCCTGCTGATGCGCATGTCGCCGGAGAACTGGCAGGCGCCGATCGATGTGAACCTGAACGGGACCTTCTACTTCACCCGGGCGGCGACCCCGATCATGATGCGCCAGCGGGAAGGCCGCATCGTGAACATCACCTCCGTAATTGGCTTGACCGGAAACGCCGGACAGGCTAATTATGCTGCATCGAAGGCCGGAATCATTGCCCTGACCAGGTCGGTGGCCAAGGAACTGGGCAGTCGCGGCGTGACCAGCAACGCGGTCGCGCCGGGCTTCATTTCCACCGACATGACCGCGGACCTTCCGGAGAAGGTGCGCGACGAAATGTTGAGCCAGATCCCCCTCAAGCGCTTCGGCGAGGGGAAGGACGTGGCCGGCGTGGTCAAGTTCCTTTTGTCTCCGGAAGCCTCCTACATCACCGGCCAGACGCTGGTGGTCGACGGCGGCATGATAGATTAAGCACAACTTTCACGTTCCCCAGGAGGGTAACCTGATGGCGTCGATTCAGGAACAGGTGTACGAGATCATCCAGCGCAAGCTGTCCGTCAACCCCGAGCAGATCACTCCCGAGGCCTCGTTCACCGAGGATCTGGGCGCCGACTCCCTGGACACGGTCGAGCTGGTGATGGACCTCGAGGAAGAGTTCAACATCACGATCCCGGAAGAGGATCAGGAGAAGCTGCGGACCGTCCAGGACGCCATCGACTACCTCGAGTCGAACCTGGACTGATCCCCGCGCCCGCGACCGCGTGCGCGACGCATCCGCCGTGGATCTCACGCCCGGTCCCCACAAGAAAGTGGTGGGACCGGGCGTGATTGTGCATATAATGACCATCGGTTAGGTGAACACACGGGGCACCCGGCGCCGCCGGGTGCGGCGCGCTGCAGCGTCCGGTCAACCCGTTTCCCACCCCCTGGAGGTGTCCGTTTTGTCCTCTCGCAGAGTCGTCGTCACCGGAATCGGCATGGTTACCGCGGTCGGCCTGGACCGCGACAGCACCTGGCAGAGCCTCATCGCCGGGCGGGGCGGCATCGCCACCCTCGACGGATTCCCGCTCGATGAGTTGAAGACCACTTTCGGGGCCCAGATCAAGGACTTCGACCCTTCGGTCTGCATGGACCCGAAGGAGGCCCGCAAGGCCGACCGCTTCGTGCAGTTGGCCATGGCGGCGGCCGACCAGGCCATGGTCCAGTCCGGCCTGGGGGAACCCGAGGACTCCTTCCGCGCCGGCGTGATCATCGGATCCGGCATCGGCGGCATGCTCACCTTCGAGGAGCAGCACACCAAGCTCATGGAGCGGGGTCACCGCGGCGTTTCGCCGCTGTTCATCCCCATGATGATCGGCGATATGGCCAGCGGCCTGGTCTCGATCCGCTACGGGTTCCGGGGCGCCAACTACTGCACGGTGAGCGCGTGCGCCTCGGGCGGACACGCCATCGGCGCCGCCTTCGACCAGATCATGCTCGGGCATGCCGATGTGATGATCACCGGCGGCTCCGAGGCGGCGGTCTGCGACATGGCCCTGGCGGGCTTCGCCAACATGAAAGCCCTCAGCTCGCGCAACGATGCGCCGGAGAAGGCCAGCCGTCCGTTCGACAAGGAGCGGGACGGTTTCGTGCTGGGCGAGGGCGCAGGCATCCTCATCCTCGAATCCGAGGAGCATGCCCTGGCCCGCGGTGCGACCATCCTCGGCGAGGTCTGCGGCTACGGCATGACCGGCGACGCCTACCATATGACCCAGCCCGACCAGGAAGGCACCGGCGCCATCGGTTCCATGCGGCAGGCGGTGCGCACCAGCGGCATCCGGCCCGAAGAGGTGGGCTACATCAACGCCCACGGCACCTCGACCTATTTCAACGACCGTGGCGAGACGCTCGCCATCAAGGCCGTCTTCGGTGACCACGCCCATGCGCTGCGGGTCAGTTCGACCAAGTCCATGATCGGCCACCTGCTGGGCGCCGCCGGCGGGGTCGAGGCGGCGATCACGGTGCTGGCGCTCAACACGGGCATCCTGCCGCCGACAATCAATCTCGACAACCCCGACCCCGAGTGCGACCTCGACTACATCCCGCACGAGGCGGTCAAGCAGGACGTCGAGTATGCCCTGTCGAATTCGTTCGGGTTCGGGGGCCACAACGTGACGCTCTGTTTCCGGGCGCGGAGGTAGTCCGCGGCCCAGGAAGGCCCCGAACCATGGGACTGAAGGATTCGATCCAGCAGGTTCTGGCCAGGTTCTCGGGGGCACCGACCGCACCGGAGGTGTCCCCGATTCCCCCCGCGGGCGGCGCGCAGGATGCGCCCGGCCCGGCCGAACTGGCCGCCAACTTCGCGGCCCTCGAGGCGAAGCTCGGCTACGAGTTCCGCGACCGCACCCTGCTGGGCAACGCCCTGCTGCACCGTTCCCATATCCACGTCACGGGCCAGGATCGCGAGCAGTCCAACGAGCGTCTGGAATTCCTGGGCGACGCCGTTCTCGGCCTGGTAGTCAACGAGGATCTCTACAACCGCTACCCCGACCGCTCCGAGGGCGATCTCACCAAGATGAAGTCCCTGCTGGTGTGCGGTGCCCGGCTGTCCGAGGTGGCCACGGAGGTCGACCTGGGCGTCCACATCCGCATGAGCCGCTCCGAGGCGGCCACCGGCGGGCGGCAGCGGTCCAGCATCCTGGCCGACACGACCGAGGCCCTCATCGGGGCCGTCTACCTCGACGGCGGCCTCAACGCGGCGAGGGCGGTCATCCAGCGGGTCGTGCTGCGGGGCAGCGAGAAGGTCCTGGCCCGCCGTTCGCTCCGCAACTACAAGAGCCGACTCCAGGAACTCATCCAGTCCCGCTACAAGAGCCCGCCCCGGTACAAGGTGATGAAGGTCGACGGCCCGGATCACGACCGGATCTTCCAGGTGTCCGTCACGTTCAACGGCGAGGTGCTGGGTACGGGCGAGGGACGCAACAAGAAGACCGCCGAGCAGCAGGCCGCCCAGGTGGCCCTGGAGACGCTGGCTGCCCGCGGGGAACTCGTCGACGACGACCAGGATTGAACGACCGGGCGCGCGCCAGCCTGCCCCTCACCCCAAAGCGAGGACGACCCCGTGCCCGACTTCCGCATCCGCCTCCTTCCCGGAGTCTTCATCCTGCTCGTGACGGGCCTGGTCGCCGCGGGCCCCGTGGCGGCCCGGTACGCGGCCACGGCGGCCGACACCGCCCGTGGCACGCCCGACGAAGACGTGCCCTACGGGGTGGCAGCAGGCTACATCGTGGGCCACAAACTGCTCGAGGAGGGCAGCGCCAAGGAGGCGCTGCCCTATCTGCACATGGCCTACCGGGCGCAGCCGAAGGTGATCGACATCGCCATGGACTTCCAGGAGGCCCTCGCGGCCGAGGGCTACGTCAAGGACGCCCTGCAGGTGATGGACCTCCTCATCACCGACCATCCGGACTCCCTGGGCTTCCTGGTCAAGCGGGCCAACCTGAATCTCAAGGCCGGCAAGGCGGAGGAGGCCCTGGCCGATCTCCGGCGCCTGCGGGCCGAAGGGCGCGTCGACTTCGCCATCATCGACGCCGAGGCTTCGATCCTGGCCGCCACCGGCGAGACGAGCCAGGCCCTCGACGTGTATCGCGACGGGCTGGAACTGCTGCCCGCCGACGGTCCCGACATCTACCTGGGCATGGTCGGTGTCCTGCAGAAGGCCGAACGGCTCGACGAGGTGCCCGACCTCCTGGAGCAGGCCCTGGCCGACCATCCGGACGAGCCGCGCCTGTGGCTGCTGAAGGCCCGGGTCGAAGCCGCCCAGGGTCGTCACGACGCGGCCGTGGCGACGGCGCGGGCGGCCGACACCCACTTCGCCACGCTCCTCGTGGCAGGCGCTCCGGATCCCGATCTCGAACTCGATGATGCGGCGACCGGTGCGGCCCGCCCGGCCCCCCCGGCCGGTTTGCCCGCCGATTCGTTCCTCGTCGAACTCGCCGACTTCTACGCGCAGCGCGGCCAGCCCGACCAGGCCCTGGCGATCCTCGAACCGCTTTCCGCGGCCGGGGAACTGCGGCTGGCGCCGAGCCTGTGGCTGGCTCGGCTGCTCCTGGGGACGGGACGGTCGGAAGAGGGCGCGGCCCTGGTCACCGACATCCTCGGTCGCTGGCCCGATTCGGGCCGGGCGTGGTATCTGCAGGGCAAGGTGGCCGAAGGGGCCGGGGACTGGGAAGGCTCGCTGCCGGACTATGCCCGGGCCGTGGAGAAGGCGCCGCGCGACGCCGAGATCCGCATCGGCTACGTGCGCGCCATGCTCGTGGCCTGGGAGCGGGACCTCGCCGCCGCCGCACCGGATACCTCGGCCCAGACGAAGCTCGAGACCTTTCGCCGTCACGTGATGGTCGCTTCGACCCTCGTTCCGGACGAGGACCGCGGCGGCCAGCTGGTGCTCGGATACGCCTTCAAGGCGCTGCGGGACTACGAGCGGGCGGCGTGGCGCTTCGGTCTGGCGGCCGAGAGCGACGAACTGCGCCTCGGCGCCCTGCTGCAGAAGAGCATCTGCCACGACACCCGGGGCGAGGAGGAGCAGGCCCGCGCCGATCTGGAAACCCTGCACCGGGAATTCCCCCGCAACCCCGAGGTCGCCAATTCGCTCGGCTACTTCTTCGCCGAGAAGGGAATCGAGCTGAAGCGCGCGGCCGAGCTGGTGGAGATCGCCCTCGCCGCCGAGCCGGGCAACGGCGCCTATCTCGACTCCATGGGGTGGATCCACTACCGCAACGGCAACTTCGAGCGGGCCCTCGATTTCATGATCCAGGCCGTGAACGTCCTGCCCGACGATCCGGTCATCACCGAGCATCTGGGCATGGTCCTCAAGGCGCAGGGGCAGGCGGGGGAGGCCCTCGACATGCTGCGCCGCGCCCTGGCGCTCGGGGGCGACCGCGAACGGCTCCAGGCGGTGATCGCCGAACTGGAAAACGCCGCGGCCAAGGACCGGCCGTGACCTCCGCCGGGCTGCTCGTGGTGGCGGCGGCCCTGGCCACCGCCGCGCCGGAGGCGGACGGCACTCGCGCGGGCGAACTGCATGTGGCGGGCTACACGGCTGCGGCCTGGGGGCATGCGGTGGCGGGGGCCCTGGTCTGGCTCGACGACGGGAACGGATCGCTCCGGGTCGAAGTGGCCCGGGGCGGGCCGGCGGCGCCGACGCCGGCGGCCGTGGCCGACCTCTGCGCGTGGCGCGGTTCGGGCTGGACCCTGGTGTGCGGCGAGAACGGCGAAGGCACGTTGGCCCCATGGTCCGAGCCCTGGCGCCCGGTCGCCGCCGGTCTGAGCCAGGCGGTGCGGGCGATCGCGGCGGCGGTCCACGCCGGCCCCGGCGACGACGTGGGTCGCACCGGGCGTCCCTGGCGGGCGGCCCCTCCCGCGCGGCGCGAGCAGCGTCTGGAGGTCGCGAATCTGGTCGGAGACGCACCGCGGGCGGGCTGGCACGGACTGGTCGGCGGCACCGGCTGGGGGCGGGGGCGGGCGGGCGAAATCCTGGCCCTGGCCTGGCTGGTCGGCCCCGACGGCTCCCGGTCCCGGCTGCAGGTCCGCGCCAGCGGTCGTCCGGGCGCGCTGGAACTCGTCCCCGACGCCTCCCGGGCCGTCCGCTACTACGATCCGGACGCCTTCATCCCGCTCTGGCCACTCGCCGAGTCCCTGCTCGTCCCCGCCCGCGGGTCTTCGCAGCCATGATTTTCGGGAACCGGCGCCGCCCGGAGGGGTTTGCTGCCCATGCGGTTCCGTCCGTCAGGTCAACCGGAGGAGAAGACGGTGAACGTTTCGCGAGATGAATTCGTGCAGGGAAGCCCGAGCGCACGCCGGGCCCACTTTGCCGAGGTCCGCGACGAAGACCTCATCGTGCTGGTCCAGGAAGGCCAGAAGAAGGCCTACGACGAGCTGGTCTCGCGCTACAAGGGGCGCCTGTTCAGCTTCATCCTGCGGATGGTCAAGGATCCCGATCTGGCCGAGGAACTGACCCAGGAGACGCTCATCCGGGTCTACATCCACGCGGCCAAGTATCGGGAGATCGCCAAGTTCTCGACATGGGTCTTCACGATCGCGACCAATCTGGTGCGCAACAAGATGCGCCAGCGGTCCCGCCGGCCGTACATGCTGAGTCTGAACCCGGCGCCCGACGAGGACGAGGCCCCCATCGACCCGGCGGATGCCGAGGCCGACACGTCCGAGCGGATCCACCGCTCCGAGCTGGCCGAACTGATCAACGCGGCGACCGTGAAGATCCCGGAGAAGTACCGGATCCCGTTCCTGCTGCGCGAGGTCGAACAGCTCAGCTACGAGGAGATCCAGCAGGTGACGGGACTGAAACTGGGTACGGTCCGCTCGCGGATCAACCGGGCCCGGACCCGATTCCGTCAGGCGATCAAGCCCATGTTGCGGAATGAAACCCTCCTGGCGGAGCTCGAGGAGATCGAGGCTCGCGCCGCCCAGGAGAAGGACGACAACCAGGACAGCTAGCGTGGGCGCACGCGGAGGATGAACATGAGGTGCAACAAAGCCAGGGAATTCGTGAGCCAGGAGCTCGATGCGATCCTGCCGCCCGACGCCACGGGCCGTCTGCGGGACCATCTGGACGCCTGTGCCGACTGTCGCGAGTACCGCGAGGACCTGCTCGTGGGGCAGCGGCTCTTTGCCGCGACCGAGCCGACCCTCTCCGAGAATTTCGAGTGGAAGCTGCAGCTGCGCCTGAACCGGGCCCTGCAGGAAGCCGCCGGGGAAGTCCGTTACCCGTGGCAGGATCCGGAGCCGGACCGGTGGCACTGGTGGCGCAACTTCGGCGCCTCGACGGCTGTCGGCCTCGCGGCGGTCCTCGCGTTGGCCATGGTCTTCGGACCGGTCGAGCGGGTGCGGCCGAGCGCGACGCGCACCGCCGGGCCGGCCATCGCGACTTCCAATGCGGATCGCCTGCCCCTGTTCCAGCCGGGCAACGGCGGTCTCTACCAGCCGGCGGCCCGTCCGGTATCCCTGAACCAGCGCCCGTCCACGGGGACCCGTTTCGTGGAGACCGGCTGGACGGGCACGGCGACCGAGGATCTCAAGACGATCCGGCGGTTGCGGGACGAGAATCGTCGCCTGAGCAATCTTTTGATCCAGTACCAGCGTCAGAACGAGCGGTTGCGGGCGCAGCTTGACACGAGCGGCACGAGGGCCCTAGATCTAGGTCAGGAGCAGTAGAACCCGACCCCGCGCCCAGGAGACCAGGTGCCGATGCGTGGCAACGCGAATGCGATCGTGACGAACGTGATGCTGGCGGCTCTCCTGTGGGTGACGGGCTGCGGCATCGACAAGGAAAAAGGGATCCTCATGGCGGCCGGGTCGTATGGCGACCTGGCCGTCGTCGTCAACGACGACTCCATGCGGCCTCTCGCCAACCGTTTCCTCGCCGAGTTCAACACCGAAAAGGTCTTCGTGATCAAGCCGGAGACGGTCTTCCGGCCCGACATCTTCGGGCCCGACCGCTGGGAGATCGCCAAGGGCTACAAGAACGCCCTCTTCCTGATCCACATCGGGAGCGGCAGCGCCGAAAAGGAAGCCCGCAAACTCATGTCGGCCGATGCCTGGGAGCGGATCAGCGCGGGAGGCGGGGGCGTGGTGCAGGTCAAGGACCCCTGGTCCACCTACCAGCACCTGGTGGTCGTGGCCTCGCGCGACCGCAACAGCCTGGGCAGCATCCTGGCCCGGAATCGCGAGAAGATCCGCGAGATCTTCGACGAGACCAATCGCGACCGGATCCTGCGCCGCAATCGTCACGACGGGCTGCGCCTCGATCTGATGGACCGCTATTGGCAGGAGTTCGGGTTCTTCCTCGAGATCCCGGGCGAATACAAGCAGAACCAGGACCGGCCGGACGGCTTCCCGGGCCTCGAACTCATGCGCACCGGTCCGTCCCGCGGGATCACGATCAGCTGGCAGGACTCCGCGGACCCCGTGCGGGACGTGGCGAATTTCGCCCTCCTGACCCGGATGCGGGAGGAGATGGGCGCCCGGATGCACGACGAGGAGATCGTCGCCGAGACTCTCGACTGGGACGAGGCCGTCATCGGCGGCGTGCCCGGCGTGAAGCTGGAAGGCGCCTGGAACAGCACCCGATTCGTCGGGGGAGGCCCCTTCTGGTGCTACTTCATCCCCGACGAGAAGCACGGCCGGATCTGGTGCATCGATCTGCTGGCCTACGCTCCGGGTATGGACAAGATGGACTTCTTCCGGCGGCTCGACGCGGTGGCCAGCACGTTCTCCACGCGTCGGCCCCAATCGTGACCCCGGACGACCCCACGGGAACCGGATCGCCTCCGGTCCAGAGGTGCAATGAGATGACGAAGCGATTCCTGCCCACTGCGGCCGCCTGGTTCCTGGCGCTGGCCGTTCTGGGCGCCGGTCCGGCGGCGGCCCAGAGCGACCGTCCGCCGAGCGAGACGGGGCGCCACAAACCGGTGCCGAAGAAGGTCGAACCGCAGCCCGAACGGAGTCTGCCCGGGCGCGCGACGCCGTCGCGCTGGTCCGCCGGCCTGGCGTTCGGGATGGTTTCCGGCGGCGACCTCTGGCATGTGGAAACGGTCACCGAAGTGGCGGTGCCCTGGCAGAGTCTGGTCCGGTTCACCTCCGAGCGGTTCAACGCGGCCCTGGACCAGAACTTCGGGCTGGGGGTCTACGTGACCCGCCGGATGAATGACCGCTGGTCCCTGCGCGGCGAAATCGGGACCTCCCGCGTGGACGTGGCGGCCGAAGCCCTCCAGGGGCAGCAGGGCGCCGTCTTCCTCTACGACCGTTTCAGCATGACGAGCATCGCGCTGGCGGCGGAGATCCGGCTCGTGCGCCTGCCCTCGCATCCCTACCTGACAGCCGGTCCGGTGCTGCTGCTGGTCGATTCGACCCAGTGGGACGACCTCGATCAGACCCGTCTGGGAGGTCGGCTCGGACTGGGCTACCTGTATGCCGCCTCGCCCGAGTTCAGTCTGCGGGCCGAGGCCCGCTACAGCCGGGCGAGTTTCGATTCGGGAGATTTCCGGCCGCAGGCCGAGGAAGGCTACGCTCCGGAGATCACCTTCGAGCCCGACGCGAATCTGAACCTCTTCGAATTGGTTTTGGCGGTAGAGATGAATTTCTGAGGGGTTGAGTGGCCGGCTGTCTCCGGACGAGGACAATCCTGGGGAAAAGGGGGTTTTTTCTTTCACCCGCAAGGGTTTCGATCTATATTACCAAACTGCGTTTTTCGGCAATTGCGGGGATGAATAGCCTTTCCCAGGGGATTTGAATGAGCAACGTCATCGCGGTGGTCAACCACAAGGGCGGCAGCGGCAAGACCACGACGGCCATCAACCTGGCCGCCGGCCTGACCCGGTACAGCGAGGTCACCTCGTCCTGCCTGGTCATCGACATGGATCCGCACGGCAGCGCCACCAGCACCCTGCTGGGCAAGCTCGACGGCGAGCCGCCGGCCCGGAGCATCTTCGACGTCCTGCGCCGGGCGATCACGCCCCAGGACGGCATCGCTTCGACCATCTACGACGAGAACATCGACATCCTGCCGGCGAATCCGTCCCTCGAGTCCATGGCCAAGACCCAGATCACCGATCGGCTGGCCAAGGTCGTCCAGAGCGTGGCCACGTCCTATGGGTGGATCATCATCGACACCCCGCCGAACCTCGGCGTGCTGACCCAGAATGCCCTGGTCGCCGCCGACTATGCCCTGATCCCGACCCAGTGCAGCGGCCTGGCGGTGCCTACGCTGCGCCACATGAAGGAATTGATCGACAAGATCAAGGAACGCCAGAACATCTGGCTCGACGTGATGGGTGTCCTGCTCACCCAGAAGGACGGCCGCACGCCGCTGCAGAAGCAGGTGCGGCGCGAACTGGGCAACGTCTTTCCGGCGGGCGACATCTTCAAGACGATCATCACGACGAACATCAAGATCGAGGAGGCCCCGGCCAACTTCCAGAGCATCTACGCCTACGACTCGGGGTGCCTGGGCGCCAGCCTCTATCGGGACTGGATCAAGAAGGAATTCCTGAAGAAGCACCAGAAGCTCGAAAAGGCCAAGGTGGAGCGTCGCGAGGCGATCGAGGCCGGTCGCGACATGATCGAGGAAGAGGCCTAGCCTGCGTCGAGGCCCCTGACGAAGGGGTTGGTGGTCCGCTCGTGCCCCACGGTCGTGTCCGGACCATGCCCCGACACGACGACCGTTTCATCCGGGAGCGTATAGATGCGCTCCCGGATGCTTTTTTCCAGGGTGGCGAAGTCGCCGCCGGGCAGGTCGGTGCGCCCGACCGAGCCGTGGAAGAGGCAGTCGCCCACCAGGGCGTGCAGGGGCGACATCCCATGCAGGACGAGCATCAATTCGCCCGGGGAATGTCCCGGAACGTGGCGCACCTCGATCTCGCCGCCGGCGAAGGGGACGCGGGCCCCGTCCTCGAGGTCGGCGGACGTGCGCGGCACACGCGTCCGGGGGAGCCCATAGCCCGCCTGGAACTCGGGCAGGCGGGCGATGATGGGCACGTCGTCGGGGTGGCAGCGCAGCGGAAGCGGGTGGACATCCTGGATCTCGGCGGCGGCCCCCACGTGGTCCAGATGGCCATGGGTGGCCAGCAGGGCGACGAGCCGGGCGCCGGACGCCTCGATCCGCCCCAGCAGGCGGGGCGCCTCGTCGCCGGGATCCACCAGGATGCATTCGGGCCCATCGGGCCCGTCGCCGGTCAGCAGGACGGCGTTCATCCGGAACGGTCCCACGGGCAGGACCTCGAGTCGCCAGTTCTGGTGCGTCACGTCGCTTCCTCCTGGTGAAACGGCCCCGGCGTGGGCCGGGGCCGTCTGGACATCCGCTGCGGATCCGCCTGGTTCGCTACTCCTCGTAGTACTCGCGGCCCAGGTGGGTGATGACCTCTTCGCCCATCATCCAGCGCAGGGTGTTCTTCAGCTTGGTCTGCTGGATGAACAGGTCGTGCTCGGGATTGAGGCCCTCGAGGTGGACCGGGCTCTTGAAGTAGAAGCTCAGCCACTCCTGGATGCCGCCCGGCAGGCCGGCCCGCGCGCCCAGGTCGAGCAGCAGGGCCATGTCGAGCACCAGGGGCGCGGCCAGGATCGAATCGCGGCAGAGGAAGTCGACCTTGATCTGCATCGGCATTCCGCACCAGCCGAAGATGTCGATGTTGTCCCAGCCTTCCTTGTTGTCGCCGCGGGGCGGATAGTAGTTGATCCGCACCTTGTGGTAGAGGTTGCCGTAGAGGTCGGGGTAGAGCTGGGGCTGGAGGATGGTGTCCAGCACGCTCAGTTTCGACTCCTCCTTGGTCTTGAACGACTCGGGGTCGTCGAGGACCTCGCCGTCGCGGTTGCCCAGGATGTTGGTGGAGAACCAGCCGGAAACGCCCAGCTGGCGGGCCTTGAAGCCGGGGGCCAGGATGGTCTTCATGAGGGTCTGGCCCGTCTTGAAGTCCTTGCCGCAGAGGCCCGAACCGGTCTCCTTGGCCAGCTGCTCGAGGGCCGGCACGTCGGCGCTCAGGTTGGGCGCGCCGTTGGCGTAGGGGACACCCATCTTGATGGCCGCGTAGGCGTAGATCATGCTGGGCGGGATGTCCTTGTGGTCGTCCTTCAGTCCGGCCTCGAAGGCGGCGAGGGTCTGGTGGACCTCGGAGCGCTTCATGAAGATCTCGGTCGAGCCGCACCACACCATCACCAGGCGGTCGCAGCCCTTCTCCTTCTTGAAGTTCTCCATGTCTTCCATGACCTGCTGGGCGAGCTCCCACTTGGTGCCCTTCTTGACGTGCTTGCCCTCGAGCTTCTTGACGTAGTACTGGTCGAAGACGGCGGTCATGGGCTTGATGGCGTCGAGCTCGGGCTTCAGCTGCTCGAGGAGGTCCTTCTCGAGGACGCCGGCGTTCAGGGCGGACTCGTAGACCGAGTCGGTGAAGATGTCCCAGCCGCCGAATTCGATGTCGTTGAGGTCGGTCAGGGGGACGAAGTTCTTGACCAGGGGCTGGCGGTCCTCGGTGCGCTTGCCCAGCCGGATGTGGCCCATCTGGGTGAAGCTGCCGATGGGCAGCCGCAGACCCTTGCGAATGGCGTGCACGCCCGCGATGAAGGTGGAAGAGACGGCACCCATGCCCGGCGTCAGGATCCCGAGCTTGCCGGTCGCGGGCTGGATCTGCTTCTTGTCTGCCATCTGTGTAGCTCCTCTCAGGGCGTCGCGCGCCCTCCGCTCTCTGGTGCCGCCGAAACGGCCTGAATCCGGGACGCGATCACCGACCGGGGCGGCAACGCCGCACCCCATCCGACCGCAGGCGCCCGGGGGCTGGTTCTTCAGCGGGAATGTATGCGACACGATAGGATTCCGGTCTCTTGAAGGCAAAAGAAAGTTTGGGCGACCTGATGACATGAAAAAAAATCGTTTTCAGGGTGGACTGGCCGTTTGAGGTCTGATATACTCCTTCTCGTTGACGGTCTGCTTCGGCTTCTCGCCTCCCTGCCTAGCCGGACGGCCACAGCTCCACAGGAAAGGTCCGAATGGCCCAAAGCTAACGCGTTCAATGTCTTTCAGCCCCAAAAACAACAACTTTGCTCTGCAAAGGGAGATTGTGCACCATGAAGGAAGACGCGGCAGCTTTTGCGGTTGTTGACGGCGACTTTGCGCTATCATCGCCCAAGCTCTTCATTCCCGCGGACACCACCCGGTACTACGGGTCCCTGGGCTACGTGAAGCGATTCGTCGATCTCACGTTGTCCTGCCTGGCCCTGCTGCTGGTTGCGCCCGTCATGCTCCTGATCGCCATCCTGGTCAAGCGGTCCAGCCCCGGGCCGGTGCTGTTCGTCCAGGAGCGCCTCGGCAGGGATGGAAAACCTTTCAAGTTCTACAAGTTCCGCTCGATGGCCCACAATTCCGACGACGCCATCCACCGCCAGTTCGCCGCCATGTTCATCAACGGCGACCAGGACGGCTGCACGGAGTCGAACGGGGGCGAAGAGGTCTTCAAGCTGAAGCAGGATCCGCGGATCACGCCGATCGGCGGGTTGCTGCGCCGCACCTCCCTGGACGAGCTGCCCCAGCTGTTCAACATCATCCGGGGCGACATGTCGCTGGTCGGCCCGCGGCCGCCCATCGCCTACGAGATCGAGAACTACCAGCCGTGGCACATGGAGCGGCTGAAGGCCATTCCCGGGCTGACCGGCCTGTGGCAGGTCAGCGGGCGCAGCTCCGTGTCCTTCGAGGAAATGGTCCGGCTGGACGTGCGCTACATCAACGAGTGGACGCCCATGCTCGATCTGAAAATCATCCTGAAGACCCTTCCCGTCGTCCTCAGGGGCACCGGAGGCTACTAGCCACCCGCCAGCATCCAGGACCGGGCAGCCGAAGAGAGCTTCGTGTTGTCCGGTCCTCTGCGCATCCGGGCCGGCTATCGAAACGGCATGCTCAATGCCTCAAGGCCTGCTCGATATTGACGATAGAACGTTTTTGGGGATCGCCCCGGCGGTTCCCGGCTCGCCCAAACGTGCTGAAGGAGACGCGACATGATCAAGACCGGTGTGATCGGATGCGGATACTGGGGCCCGAACCTGATCCGGAACCTGAACGCCCAGTCCGAATGCGATCTGGCCTACATCTCGGACCTGGATGAGGCCCGCCTGAGGCAGGTGGGACTGCTGTACCCGGGCACGACCAAGACCACCGACTACACGGAGATCCTGCGGGATCCGGAAGTGGAAGCCGTCATCGTGGCGACGCCCATGTCGACCCACTTCAAACTCGGTATGGAGGTCCTGCAGGCGGGCAAGCATCTCTTCCTCGAGAAGCCCATGGCGACCCGGAGCGAGGACTGCCGCGCCCTGAACGCGGAGGGCCGCAAGCGGGGCCTGACGGTGATGGTCGGCCACACCTTCGTCTACGCCCCGCCGGTGAGGAAGATCAAGGAACTGCTCGACGCCGGCGAACTGGGGGACATCTACTACGTCAACATGGCCCGGGTGAACCTCGGCATCTTCCAGAAGGATGCCAACGTGATCTGGGATCTCGTTCCCCACGACGTGGCCATGCTGAACTTCCTGCTGGGCGAAGATCCGGTGAGTGTCTCGGCGGTCGGGAACTGCTACGTGCAGACCGATCTCGGCATCGAGGACGTGGCTTTCGTGACGCTCCGCTATCCGGGCGGCACCATGGCCAACATCCACGTCAGTTGGCTCGATCCGAACAAGATCCGCAACTGCACCTTTGTTGGCAGCAAGAAGATGCTGGTCTATGATGACGTCTCGGTTTCGGAGAAGATCCGGGTCTACGACAAGGGTGTCGACGTGCAGCCGCACTACGAGACCTTCGGCGAATTCCAGCTCATGTACCGCAGCGGCGATGTCTTCATCCCGAAGCTGGATTCGGTGGAGCCCCTGAAGGCCGAGACCGGCCACTTCCTGGACCTCATCAGGGGCCGGACCACGCCCAAGAGCAGCGGTGTGGACGGGCTCAAGGTCGTCCAGGTGCTCGAGGGGGCCTGCCGCTCGATCCAGGAGAAGGGCCGCCAGATCGATCTGGTGTACGGCGACTGATCCCCCGCGGGATCGGCGAGACGGAGCGCGCCGCGTGACGAAGCGAACCGCCACAGCGACGGACGCGGCGACCCGCCCCCTGCGGGTGGCCATGATCGGCCAGAAGGGCTATCCGCCCATCCACGGGGGCATCGAGAAGCATGTGGCCGAGCTGGCGGCGCGCCTGCCCGCCCTGGGCTGCGCGGTGGACATCTACAGCCGCCCCCATTACAGCCAATGGAACGGTCCGGCGGACCTGGACGGTGTCCGGGTCCGCCGCCTGCCATCGGTGCCGACGAAGCATCTGGATGCGATCTCCCACACCATGATCGCGACCGCCGATGTCCTTTGGCGGGACGTGGACATCGTGCACTACCACGCGCTGGGGCCGGGGTTGCTGGCCGGTGTGCCCCGCGTTCTGGGGCGCAAGGCGACCGTCGTCACCGTACATGGCCTGGACTGGCAGCGCGACAAGTGGGGCCGCTTCGCGAGCTGGGTGCTGCGCGTGGGGGAGAAGGCCAGTGCGGCGATCCCGTCCGCCACCGTGGTGGTCTCGAAAGCCCTGCGGGCCCACTACCTCGAGCGGTACCGGATCGCGACCCACTACATCCCCAACGGCATCGTCCCGCCCCGCTACCGCGAGCCGGCCGAGATCCGCGCCCTGGGCATCGGGCGCCCCTTCGTGCTTTTCGTGGGGCGCCTGGTGCCGGAGAAGGGATGTCACCTGCTGCTGGAAGCCTGGCGGGCGCTGCCGTCGCCTCTGCGGGAGACGTTCGCCCTGGTCGTCGCCGGGGATGCCGGGTTCACCACCGACTACGTGGCCGCCCTGCGGCGCGATGCGCCCGCCGGCGTGCATTTCGTGGGATACGTCCATGGCCCGGTGCTCGAGGAGCTGTTCAGCAACGCCGCCGTGATGGTGCTCCCGTCGACCCTCGAGGGCCTCTCGATCACCCTGCTCGAGGGCATGAGCTACCAGCGATGTTGCCTCGTGAGCGACATTCCCCCGAACGTGGAGGCGGCCGGTGGCCATGCCCTGCTCTTCCCCAGCGGCGATGCCGGGGCGCTCCGCGATCAGCTCGCCCGGGCCCTCGGCGACGAGGGGTTGCGAGAGCGGCTCGGGGCGGCTGGACAGGTCCACGCCATCGAGCACTACAGCTGGGATCGGGTCGCCGGCATGACGGCCGCGGTGTACGGCGAAGTCCTTGGCCGGTAACGGAAAATCCCTCAACTTTCGGTTTGACATTCCCGACTTCCGGCATTATCTGTAGGAGCCTGTTCGAGCGGGCATAGCTCAGCTGGTAGAGCACTACCTTGCCAAGGTAGCTGTCGCGAGTTCGAGTCTCGTTGCCCGCTCCATCTCGAGCGGGGAGGATCCGGGATCCTCCCCGTTTTTCTCGCCGGGAGGCGGCCCGGGCCGGGTTGACACGGCCGGTGGCATTGGCCATACTTGGCGGAGCATTGGGATCGGGGCGGCATAGCCAAGTGGCTAAGGCGACGGTCTGCAAAACCGTTATCCCCAGTTCGACTCTGGGTGCCGCCTCCACCCTCAACCAGCCTGCGGGCTGGTTTTTTCGTGTCCGCAGCTTTCCTCGCGAGTCGGTCTCCGCGTCGCTCCCTTTGGCGCCGGCCCGGCAGCGGGATCTGGCCGATTGACAGGTCCGGATCCCCTCCGCATTATCGCCTCAATGCCGGTGCCGGGATGGCGAAACTGGTAGACGCAAGGGACTTAAAATCCCTCGGAGCGTTGCTCCGTGCCGGTTCGATTCCGGCTCCCGGCACCACACCGTCCGCGCGGCCCCGCCAGGAGGAAACATGCGGCTGGCCTTCCTCTCCATCGGACGCCACATCCACACCGAACGCTGGATCCGGTGGTTCGCCCGGCGGGGGCACGACTGCCATCTGCTGACCGTCCAGCCCGGCCCCGTCGACGACGTCACCGTCCACGATATCCGGCTGGGCACGGGTCCCAAGCCCTGGCGCTACTACCGGACCCTCGCCAAGGTCAGGCGGATCCTCGGGCGACTCGAACCCGATCTGCTGAACACGCATTTCCTCACCGGCTACGGCTACTGGGGCCATTTCTCGGGCCACCATCCCAACGTCCTGACCGTCTGGGGGGACGACGTCTACGTGACGCCCTTCGAGAACCGCCTGAAGCTGGCCCTGGCCCGGGCCGCCCTGCGCAGCTGCGACGCACTGACCGGGGACTCGGCGGATATCCTGGCCGTGGCGGCGGAGCTGGGGGCCGACCCGGAAAAGAGCTTCCGCATCCTGTGGGGAGTCGACTTCGAGGTCTTCCGTCCCGGGGCGGAGGCGGACTGGCGCGCCGCGCGGGGCTTCGGGCCGGAGGACATCGTCTATTTCTCGCCACGGAGCTACACCCAGCCCTACTACAACATCGACGTGGTCATCGCGGCGGCGGCGCGGGTGCGCGACCAGGAGCCGCGGGCCCGCTTCCTCTTCTCGGGCTACGAGGGCGATCCGGAACCGTTCCGGCGCCGGGTCGAGGCGGCGGGCATCGCCGATGTCACGCACATGGCCGGGCGGCTGGCCCACGACGAGTTCGCCGTCGCCCTGCGCGCGGCCGATGTCTTCATCTCCGTGCCGTCGGTCGACGCCACGGCCGTCTCCCTGCTGGAGGCCATGTCGTCCGAGGCGGCGATCATCGTGTCGAGTCTGCCTTCGTCGCTCGAGTGGGTCGCGGACGAGGCTTCGGCGTTGGTCGTCCCGCCCCGGAGCGAGGACGGCCTGGTCCGGGCGATGCTCCGGTTCGGCGCCGACGCCGGACTGCGCGCCCGCTGCGGCGCGGCAGCCTTGGCCTCGGCTCGCAGCCGGGTGGGTTTCGAGGCGAACATGGAGCTGGTCGCGGCCGTCTTCGGACATCTGACGGGTTCGGATCCGTGGCCGAGCGGGGCGAGCCTGGCGGCGCTGCGGCGGGAAGCCGGCGTCTGATGGAGCTCTCAGTCGTCATTCCGACCATGAACAAGGTCGGCCTCCTGGAACGCACCCTGGCGGCCCTGCGCAGGCAGGATGCCGAGGTGCCCGGGGGGTGGGAAGTCGTCGTGGTCGACGACGGCAGCACCGATGGAACGGCCCGCTTCCTGGCCGGGCAGGAGAATTGGGGGATCCCGGCGCTCCAGGTGGTCTCGCCCCCGCGGAACGTGGGGCGGGCCCGGGCGCGCAACCTGGGCGCGCGGTCCGCCCGGGGGCGCTGGATCCTGTTCCTGGACGACGACATCGTCGCGCCACCGGGGCTGGTGGCCGCCCATCTGGCGGTGCTCCGGACCGGCGAGCGCATCGGCACGATCGGCCACGTGCACACGGCGCCCGAGGTGGTCGACGGCCCGCATTTCCACTACCTCGACACCCGCGGCGTGGCCAAACTGGCGGCGGGCGAGGCCCCGGCCCGCTACTTCGTCACCCAGAACGCCGCCGTCCCGCGCGACGCGTTCCTCGACGTGGGCGGCTTCGACGAGGAGTTCTCGGCCTACGGTTTCGAGGACATGGAGGTGGCGTTCCGTCTCGAGGACCGGGGAGGCGTGCGGTTCCGCGTCCTGGCCCGTCCCGTCCCGGTCCACGTGCACCACCACACCTCGGCGGAGTACTTCGCCAAGAAGGTGGAATGCGGACGACACTCCCTGCCTCATCTGGCCCGCCTGCATCCCCACCGCATCGGGGAGATGCGGTTGCACCTGGTGGTCGACACGCAACCGCCCATCTCGCCGGGAGCGATCGGACGTCTCGTGCGCTTCCTGGCCCCGACGCCTCTGGCCCGGGATCTGCCCCGTCTGCTCGACGGCTGGCCCCGGAACGGGGCGCACCGTCCCCTCCTGGCACCGCTCTATTGCCGGCTGATGGATCTGGCGGTCCTGCTGGCCTTCCGCCGCGGAATCCTGGAATCTGGCAGAAGTATCTGACAGTTCGACTGCCAGAATTGTCATGTTGGCAGGTCGTGCTGCGACCAGCTGCTGTTCCGTTTGCGACCGCAGATCAGCCTATGGATTATATCTAATTAATTGGCAATAGTTTAACTGCTTCCTGGTTGGATTTCCGGGGGCGGCACGCAAGTTGTATGGCGGTGGCCGTGAGAAACGACACCAACCATCCCACCAAGGGAGTCTGAAGCATGGGCAAGATCATCGGTATCGACCTGGGCACCACCAACAGCGTCGTCTCGGTCATGGAGGGCGGCGAGTCCAAGGTCATCCAGAACAAGGAAGGCAACCGCACGACTCCGTCGGTCGTGTCGTGGAACAAGAACGGCGAGCGTCAGGTGGGCCTGCTGGCGAAGCGGCAGGCCGTGACGAACCCGACCGACACGGTGTACTCCGTGAAGCGTTTCATGGGGCGTCGGTTCGACGAAGTCGCGACCGAGATCAGCGAAGTGCCCTATGAGGTGATCAAGGGCAAGAGCGGCGAGGTCCGGATCAAGACCAGCCAGGGCGAGTTCTCGCCGCCCGAGATCAGCGCGCAGATCCTGCGCACCCTCAAGGAGACGGCGGAGGAGTACCTGGGGCAGACGGTCACCGACGCGGTCATCACCGTGCCCGCGTATTTCAACGACGCCCAGCGGCAGGCCACCAAGGACGCCGGCAAGATCGCCGGGCTCGAGGTCAAGCGCATCATCAACGAGCCCACGGCGGCGGCCCTGGCCTACGGGCTGGACCGGAAGAAGGCCGAGACCATCGCGGTGTTCGACCTCGGCGGCGGGACCTTCGACATCTCGATCCTCGAGATCGACGAGGGCGTGTTCTCGGTGCTCGCCACCAACGGGGACACCCACCTCGGCGGCGACGACTTCGACCAGCGCATCATCGACCACCTGGTCGATACGTTCGTCAAGAACGAGGGCATCGACCTGAGCAAGGACGCCATGGCCCTGCAGCGTCTGAAGGAGGCTTCGGAGCAGGCCAAGCGGGAGCTGAGCACGGCGAGCCAGGCCGAGATCAACCTGCCCTTCATCACGGCCGACCAGAACGGCCCCAAGCACCTGACCTTGACCCTGACCCGGGCCAAGTTCGAATCGCTCGTGGAGGACCTGGTCCAGCGTGCCGTGCGCCCGTGCGAGGCGTGCCTGAAGGACGCGGGCCTGTCGCCGGCGGACATCGACGAGGTGCTGCTGGTGGGCGGTTCGACGCGCATTCCGGCGGTCCAGAAGAAGGTCGAGGAGATCTTCAAGAAGGAGCCCAACCGGACGGTGAACCCGGACGAGGTCGTGGCCATGGGCGCCGCGATCCAGGGCGGCGTGCTGGGCGGGGAGGACGTCGACATCGTCCTGCTCGACGTGACGCCGTTGAGCCTGGGCATCGAGACCCTGGGCGGGGTCATGACGAGGCTGATCGAACGGAACACCACGATTCCGACAAAGCAGTCTCAAGTTTTCTCGACTGCGGCCGATAACCAGCCGACGGTGGACATCCATGTCCTGCAGGGCGAGCGGGAGATGGCGCTGGACAACAAGACCATCGGCCAGTTCCAGCTGACCGGCCTGCCGCCCGCTCCCCGCGGTGTGCCCCAGATCGAGGTGACCTTCGACATCGATGCCAACGGCATCCTGTCGGTGAGCGCCGTGGACAAGGCGACGGGCAAGGAGCAGTCCATCCGGATCCAGGCGTCGAGCGGGCTGACCGACCAGGAGATCGAGCGGATGGTCCACGATGCCGAGGCCAATGCCGAGACGGACAAGGCCCGGCGGGAGCTCATCGACACCCGCAACGAGGCCGAGGCGCGGGTGCATCAGGCCCGCAAGAGCATGACCGACCTCGGGGACGATCTCGACTCCTCGCTCAAGGAGAGCGTAGAGAACAAAATCAAGGCCCTCGAGGAGGTCCTCACCAGCGACGACACGGCGATGATCCGGGCGGCGAGCGACGCCCTGATGACGGCTGTCCAGGAACTGGCGAGCAAGGCCTACGAGAAGGCTGCCGCGGCCCAGGGCGGGTCGACGAACGTCCACGACGACGGTGGCGCGGCCCGGACCGACGCCGGTGGCGGCGGTGGGGACGACGGCGCCGTCGATGCGGACTACGAGGTGGTCGACGAAGACAAGAGCTGATTTTGGTTGACGGCTTGCAACAAGGTGCTAAGGTCGGGTGCCGGGACGAGTTCCCGCACCCGGCCGCGCATCTTGGACGCATTCGTTCCCACAAAATCAATTCGGACCAAAAAAGTCTTTGACCGCCTGGAATCCATTGGTTAGAGTGGCCTTCTCAACCACAGGAATCATTCGCATTAAGGTCCGAAACGGGAGGGAATCGGATCCGCAGGGGGATGGCGCGCAAGGTTTCCTGGGCCGGCGGACCGGATCGCTCCGGGGCTCCGGCAAGCGACTCCCGCGGCGGTTCCGGGGCGTTCGGAAATAGGACGAGGAACCGGGAACTTTCACCCTGCAGCGGCGTATCGGACGGGCAACCGACGATTCGACACAGGGAAAAAGGATACCTGGCGAGTCAAGATTCTTCGAGTCGAAAACCAACGAGTTGATGGCCGCAGGTCGGGCGATTCGGCCCTCGGATGCTGCGGTGACCATAGAAGACGGGAGGGCGCGGCGTGTACGAAGTGGAACTCAGCAGTGACCGTCGGGAAGACCCCAGCCTCCAGCACTACCTGCAGACCATCGGGAAGCACCGGCTCCTGACCCGTGAAGAGGAGTTCGAGCTGGCCCGGCGGATCCGCGAAGGCGACAAGGCGGCACTCGATCGCCTGGTCAACTCGAACCTGCGGTTCGTGGTGAGCGTGGCCAAGAAGTTCCTGAACCAGGGCCTCAGCTACATGGACCTGATCGCGGAAGGGAACATCGGCCTGATCACCGCGGCCAAGCGCTTCGATGAGCGGCGGGAATTCCGCTTCATTTCGTACGCCGTGTGGTGGATCCGCCAGGCGATCCAGAAGGCGATCGCCGAGCAGACCAACACGGTCCGGCTGCCGATCAACCGGTCGCAGCAGGCCATGAAGATGAAGCGCGTCTCGCAGCAGCTCGAGCAGAAGCACAAGCGGCAGATCGACGAATCGGAGATCGCCGAGGAGATGCAGCTCGATCCGCGCAAGATGAACCAGATCCGGGCGGCCAGCCGCCCCCTGATGAGCCTGGATCAGCCCCTCTACGACGAGGACGTGACCCTGGCCGACACCCTCTGCGATCCGGAGGAGCTGACCCCGGATCAGGGCTACGTCTCGGCCGAACTCATCCAGGAGCTCAGTGACGCCATGGACCTGCTCTCGCCGCGCGAGCGCGACATCGTGACGCGCTACTATGGACTGGGCAGCGCGGAAACGGCCTCGCTGGAGACCATCGGCCAGGACATCAACCTGTCGCGGGAGCGGGTGCGCCAGATCCGCAACCAGGCCCTGACGAAGCTCCGTCAGCACGGGCACGGCGAGCGGCTGGTCGACTACCTGACCTGAGCCGGGCGATTCCGGAATACGGTCCGGAGCCGGGTCACGGATTTTCCGTTGACAAGGCTCCGGACTTTTATATTATTTCGCGTCCCGGTGGGCGATTAGCTCAGTTTTGGTTAGAGCGCTTGTTTGACAGACAAGAGGTCACAAGTTCGAATCTTGTATCGCCCACCACCGCCAAACTTTCTGGATGAGCGCCCATTCCCGTTGCCGAACCCGGCGCGGGGATTTTTTTTAAGGGGATATCCGGCGGAGCGCCGATCGTAGGGCGCGCCGCGAACCAGGGCCCGACCCGAGGATGGAACAGCCAGATGTCGATGATCAGCCTGACCCTGCCCGACGGCAACAGCGTGGAGATCGAGAAGGGTGCGCCCTATGGCGACGCCGTGCGCAAGATCGGTGAGGGGCTGTATCGCAATGCCCTGGCCGTGACCGTCGACGGCACCAACCATCCCCTGGACGAAGCGGCCACCTCCGGGGGACTGCTCAAGGTCATCACCCGCAACAGCGACGAGGGGCTGCAGACCCTGCGGCACTCCGTGGCGCACCTGATGGCGTGGGCGGTCCAGGACCTGTACCCCGGGGTGAAGTTCGCCTTCGGCCCGGCCATCGAGTCGGGCTTCTACTACGACTTCGACCGGGGCGAGCCGTTCACCGAGGAAGAGCTGACGGCCATCGAGAACCGCATGCGCGAGCTGGCCCAGCGGAAGGTGCCGGTGGTGCGCGAGGTCGTCACGCCGGCCCAGGCCCGGACCATGTTCGCCGACCAGCCCTACAAGCTGCAGCAGATCGAGGATCTCGAACAGCTGGGCGAGGAGTTCTCCATCTACCGCATGGGGGAATTCACCGACTTCTGCGAAGGGCCGCACGTGGCGGACAGCAGCGATCTGAAGGCCTTCAAGCTGCTGAACGTCTCGGCCGCGCACTGGGTCAAGGACCACGATGCGCCCATGCTCCAGCGCATCTACGGGACGGCGTTCTTCAAGAAGAAGGACCTCGACGACCATCTCGTGATGCTCGAGGAGGCCAAGAAGCGCGACCACCGCAAGCTCGGGCGCGAGCTCGACCTGTTCGGCATCCAGGAGGAGGCGGGTGCCGGCCTGAGCTTCTGGTACCCGCGCGGCGACGTGATCCGGGAGCAGATCATCGAGTTCTGGAAGCGGATCCACCGCGAGCGCGGCTACCGCACCGTGACGACGCCCCACATCTACCAGGCCGGCCTCTGGGAGACCAGCGGCCACATGCAGTTCTATCGCGACGACATGTACGTCTTCGAGCAGGACGGCAAGCCGATGGTCGTCAAGCCCATGAACTGCCCCGGGCACATCCTGATGTACAAGCGCAAGACCCGCGGCTGGCGCTCGCTGCCGGTGCGCCTGGCCGAGCTGGGCACCGTGTACCGGGCCGAGGACCAGGGCGCCCTGCACGGCCTGCTGCGCGTGCGCGGATTCACCCAGGACGACGCCCACATCTTCTGCACGCCGGAGCAGCTCGAGGACGAGGTGGCCGGGTGCATCCAGCTGGTGAAGGACATCCTGGGCACCTTCGGCTTCCACGAGTTCAAGGTCGAGCTCTCGGTGCGGGACAGCCAGGACACGAGCAAGTATGCCGGCACCGACGAGGAATGGGAGGCCGCCGAGGCCTCGCTGGTCAAGGCCATCGTGAAGGCCGACCTGACCTACACCCGCGAAGAGGGCGAGGCCGTCTTCTACGGGCCCAAGATCGACGTCAAGCTGATCGACGCCATCGGACGCAAGTGGCAGACGAGCACCATCCAGTTCGACTTCAACCTGCCGCGGCGGTTCAACGTGACCTACACCGACAGCCACGGTGAGGACCGGTACGTCTACATGGTGCATCGGGCCATCCTCGGCTCGCTCGAGCGCTTCATCGGGGTGCTGACCGAACACTTCGCCGGGGATTTCCCCCTGTGGCTGGCGCCGGAGCAGATCCGCGTCATGTCCGTCAGCCGGGACCAGCACGACTACGCGCGGCAGGTGTGCGCGGAGCTGCGGGCCCGCGGCGTGCGGGCCGAGGTCGACGACCGGGATGAGAAGATCGGCTTCAAGATCCGGGAAGCCGAAGTGCTGCGGGTGCCCTGGATGGCCGTGGTCGGCGGCCGGGAGGCCGAATCGGGCGAAGTTTCGCTGCGGATCCGGCATCAGGGCGACCAGGGAGCCCGGAAGGTGGCCGACGTGGCCCAGGATCTCCTTGACGCGGTGGCCGCCAAGCGCTAGTTTATGGCGATTCCAGCGCCGCGCCGGGATGGGTAGGTGCGTCCTCCAGTGGAGGCGGCCCCCGGCGGGCGATACCAAGCAGAGGTCCGCCCTCTCACCGTAGCTGGCCCGTGGTCTGTGACCGCGACGGTCCGGAGCGGTTTCAACCCGAATGTCGTGGGGCCAGTCCCTGCGTATTCGTTGGCGGACCATCGTGTCCGCCTTTTTTCGTGGGCGGCCGCCATCCTGCCTGGTCACGAGTGATTCCTTTCAGGAGGTCTGGCTTATCAAGGGGAACAAGGTGACCCGGGTCAACCGGATGATCAGGATCCCGCGGGTGATGGTCGTGGACGAGAACGGGGAGCAACTGGGCGTCCTCGAGACTCTGGAAGCACTGAACATCGCCGAGGAACGCGGGCTCGACCTGGTCGAAGTGGCGCCCACCGCCCGTCCGCCCGTCTGCAAGATCATGGACTACGGCAAGTTCAAGTACGAACAGGCCAAGAAAGCCAAGAAGGCGAAGCAGGCGTCGCACACGGTCAAGGTCAAGACGATCCAGTTCCGACCCAAGACCGACGACCATGATTACCAGTTCAAGAAGAAGCACATCATCAGCTTCCTCGAGGCCGGCAACAAGGTGAAGGTGCAGATGCGGTTCCGGGGGCGGGAGATCACCCACCTGGATCTGGCCCTCGACTTCCTCAACCATCTGGTCGCGGAAGTGGCCGAGTACGGGACCCCCGAGTCGAAGCCCCAGCGCGAAGGCCGCCTGATCACCTTCGTCCTGGCCCCGGTCAAGGCGCGCACGAAGGCGCCGGAGGCCCAGTAGTTTCGAAGACCCGCGCGCCTGCCGGCCGCGGAGAACAACCGCGCCGCCCCGACGGGCGGCAACAGGAAGGCGGCGCCCGTCGGGCGGCGCCCCCGGAGAGGCAGAGAAGATGGGCAACAAGATGAAGACCAACCGCGCCGCCGCCAAGCGCTTCAAGGTGACCGGCAGCGGTCGCGTGAAGCGGAGCAAGGCCTACCACGGGCACCTGTTCACGGCCAAGAGCCCCAAGCGCCTGCGCAACCTGCGCAAGAAGTCGACGCTCGCGGGGGTCGACGAGGCGCGCGCCAAGCGCATGCTGGGTTGCGGCTAGCATTTCCTGAGACAGAAGTGCCCGGCGCGTGGCGCGGGGCCTGGCAGCATTGACGACACCCGACCCAGAGGAATGCGGTGCCGCCACGGGCGGATCGCGCGCGGGTGAACGAGGAGGCGAAAGATGCCGAGAGCAACAAACAATCCGGCCGCCAAGCAGCGGCGGAAGAAGTACCTGAAGCGGGCGAAGGGTTTCGTCGCGAGCAAGGGCAGCACCTACCGGCTGGCGCGGGAGACCGTCGATCGCGCCCTGGCGTATGCGTACCGCGACAGGCGCACCAAGAAGCGCGAGTTCCGGCGCCTGTGGATCACCCGCATCAACGCGGCCGCCCGCCTGAACGGCATGAGCTACAGCCACTTCATGAACGGGCTGAAGAAGGCCGAGATCGACATCGACCGCAAGGTGCTGGCCGATCTCGCCGTTCACGATTCCCCGGCCTTCGCCAAGCTGGCCGAGGCCGCGAAGGGCGCCCTGTAGGCTCGACGCCGCTCCGGGACTCGGCCCGCACCGGGCGAGTCAGATGTCACGCCGATCGGGAACCCGCTTCCCGATCGGTGTGCTTTTTGCGATCCGATCCGAACCGCGCCGGCGTGCCGGCGCAAGGAGACCCGACATGAAGGACACCATCGCGCGGTTGCGGAGTGAAGGGGCGGCGCGCATCGCGGCGGCCGCCACCGCGGCTGAACTCGAGTCCGTGCGCGTGGCGCTGCTCGGGAGGAAAGGCGAGCTGACCGGCCTGCTCCGCGGCCTGAAGGACGTTCCCGACAGCGAACGTCCGGCCGTGGGCGCGGATCTGAACCGCGCCAAGGTGGCCCTGGGCGAGCTGCTGGACGAGCGGGAGCGGGACATGAAGCGTGCGGCGGCGGCGTCCGGCGCCCGCTACGACCTGACCCTGCCCGGCAAGCCGCCGGCCGCGGTGGGCACGACCCACCCCCTCGCGTCGGTGCTCGAGTCGATCTGCGACATCTTCTACGGCATGGGGTTCAGCCGGGGGGACGGACCCGAGGTCGAACTCGACTACTACAACTTCACCGCGTTGAACTTCCCGGACGACCATCCGGCGCGGGACATCCAGGACACCTTCTACATCAACGACAAGGTGTGCCTGCGCACCCAGACCTCGCCCGTGCAGGTGCGTTACATGGAACGCCACGAGCCGCCGCTGGCATGCATCTTCCCGGGCCGGGTCTACCGCAACGAGACGGCCGACGCCTCGCACAGCTCCGAGTTCTACCAGATCGAGGGACTCGTGGTGGACCGCGAGATCAGCATGGCCGACCTGAAGGACACGGTGGACACCTTCGTGCGGAACTTCTTCGGTGCCGCCGAGCCGACGCGCTTCCGGCCGCACTACTTCCCGTTCACCGAACCGTCGGTCGAGGTCGACATGCAGTGCGTGAAGTGCGGCGGCGCCGGGTGCGGCGTGTGCGGCCAGACGGGCTGGCTGGAGATCATGGGGGCGGGGATGGTGCACCCGAACGTCTTCGGTTTCGCCGGCTATCCGGCCGACCGGTACACGGGGTTCGCCTTCGGCATGGGCATCGACCGCATCGCCATGCTGAAGTACGGCATCGACGACATCCGGCTGCTCTACGAGAACGACCTGCGGTTCCTGAACCAATTCCGAGGTGTGCTGTGAAAATCAGTCTGGACTGGCTGCGCGAGTACGTGGCCTGGGACGACACGCCCGCCGAGCTCGCGCGCAAGCTGACGGCCGCCGGCCTGAACGTCGAAGGCATCGAGGAATTCCGCCAGAGCTTTCCGGACGTGGTGATCGCCCATGTGACGCACCGGGAGCAGCATCCGGACGCGGACCGGCTGAGCCTGTGCCGCGTCGACGACGGCAGCGGCGCCGAGGTGCAGGTGGTGTGCGGCGCACCGAACGTGCGCGCGGGGCTGACGGTGCTCTTCGCGCGGGTGGGCGCGGTGCTGCCGGGCGACTTCCGCATCAAGAAGTCGAAGATCCGCGGTGTCGAGAGCCACGGCATGATCTGCTCGGCGACCGAGCTGGAGCTGGGCGCGGACAGCGCGGGGATCATGGAACTGGACACCGACCTGCCGCCGGGCACGAGCGCCGACGTCCTGTACGGTTTCCACGACACCGTGCTCGACATCGAGGTGACGCCGAATCGTCCGGACTGGCTGAGCCACGTGGGGGTCGCCCGCGAGGTGGCCGCCATCTACGGCACCAAGATGAGCCTGCCCCAGCGGTGGAATCCGCAGCAGAGCGGCGAGAGCCTGGGCATGAAGGTGAAGATCGAGGACTACGCCGCGTGCCGGCGGTTCACGGCCTTCGGGGTGCAGGGCGCCGAGCTGAAGCCGTCGCCCAAGTGGATGCAGGATCGTCTGCGCGCCATCGGGAGCCGTCCCATCAACAACATGGTCGACATCACGAACTACGTGATGTTCGAGGTCGGGCAGCCCATGCACGCCTACGATCGGGCCAAGCTGTCGGGCGGCACGATCACCATCCGGCGGGCGGCGGAGAAGTCGAAGGTCGTGACCCTCGACGACGTCGAGCGCGAGGTGGAGCCCGGCACCCTGCTGATCTGCGACGAGAGCGGACCCGTGGGGCTGGCCGGGGTGATGGGGCTGGCCAACAGCGAGGTCGGCGCGGACACGACGGAGATCCTGCTGGAGAGCGGCTTCTTCGACCCCATGCTCGTGCGCAAGGCGAGCCGCGGCATGGGCCTGATCAGCGAGGCCTCGTACCGCTTCGAGCGCGGCGCGGACTGGGACATGGTCGAGTGGGCGGCGCATCGGGCGCTGCATCTGTTCCACGAACTCGCCGGTGGCCGGGTGGTGCCCGACTGGGCCGACCGGGGCGATCCGGAGCACAAGCCGGCCGAGGCGATCCCGCTGCGCGTGGGCCAGGTGAACCGCCTGCTGGGGACGGAGATCACGGCCGACCAGGCGGCCCAGTACCTGCAGGCGCTGGGCCTGAAGGTGCAGCCCATGGGGAACTCGGGCTCGGTCACGGGCAATGCGGTGAACATGATGGTCGAGATCCCGTCCTACCGGCGCGACCTGGCCCAGGAGGTCGACCTCATCGAGGAGATCGCCCGCAGCCACGGCCTGGACAACCTGCCGTCGGGGGGGCAGTTCCGGGGCAGCGCGGGCGGGGTGCGCCGCAGCGACGAGCGGGCGCTGAACCGCGCCCGCACCTGGTTCGCGGCCTGCGGCTACGCCGAGATGGTGACCTCGAGTTTCATGGACGAGAAGGACCACGACCGCATGGGGCTGCCGGCGGACGATCCCCGGCGGCGGACGGTCTCGGTCATCAATCCCCACCACGGCGGGGACACGAGCCTGCGGACGGTGATGCTGCCGTCCCTGCTGGAGGTGGCCTGCCGCAACCTGAACGCCGGCGCACCGGCTCCGGTGCGGCTGTTCCAGATCAACCGGACCTTTCTCGCGGGCGGGGCGGGCCGCCCGGACGCCCGCCATCCCGACGAATCGCTGCTGCCGGAAGAGCCTCTGTTCCTTCAGTTTGGCGTCGCGGGTTCGCGTGAGACCGGAATGGGCGGCGTGCCGGCCGACCTGCTCGAACTGAAGGGCACCCTGGAGGCCCTGGCCACCTTCCTGCGTCTGCCCCTGCGTCTGGAGCCGGGCGGCGACGAGGTGGGGTTGCAGCCGGGCGCCCAGTGGCGCGTGCGGGACGGCGCGGATCGCGTGGTGGGAGCGGCCGGCCGGGTCGATCCCGAAGTGGCCGAGCGCTTCGACATCGACGCCCCGGTGGCGGTGGCGGAGATCCGCCTGACGGGACTCGATCTCGAGCCCGCGGCCATGCGTTTCGAACCCTTCACCCGCTTCCCGGCCGTCAAGCGGGATCTGTCGCTGCTGGTCCCCGCCGGGGTCAGCTTCGGGCAGGTCGCGGCAGCCGTGACGGCGGCCGGCGGGCCGCTGCTCGAAACGGTCGATCTGTTCGATATCTACCGTGGCCAGGGTGTTCCGGAAGGCTTTGGCGCCTATGGAATTCGCTTGAAGTTCCGTTCGGCTAAGGGTAGTTTGAAGGGGAAGGCCGTCGACAAGGCCATCGAGGGCATTCTGGGCGGTCTGAAGGGTGATCTGGGCATCGAGGCCCGGGTCTGACGTCCGGTGCCGGACCATCTGTCAAAACACGTGATCACGGAAGAGAGCGGACCAGAATGGACAGCAATCTCAGCGCCTTGGAGGCGAAGGTTCTCGAAGCCGTCGAACTGATCAAGGAACTGCGGGGCGAGAATCAGCGACTGGCGAACCGGAACGGCGAGCTGGAAGCGCGCTGCGAGGAGTTGGAAGGCCGCGTGGGCGGTCTCGAGGACGACAACACGCGTCTGACCGAGGAAATCGCCGAGGCGCGCCAGATGGCGGACTCGGCCGGCGATTTCGAGGAGAAGAGGAAGGAAATCGAGGACAAGGTCGGCGGGCTTCTTTCGAAGCTCGAGGCCCTGGGCTAGGCTCCCGGAGACGGTCGTCCGGAGACGGGCGCACCGGGAGAGAGGCCGGTCCTCGACCGGATGCGGAGAGCGGATCAACCGGCTCGAAAGCGGAAAGCGGTCCATGCGGGAAAATGATAGCGTCACCGTGACCATCTTCGGCCAGGAGTACTCCCTGCGGGGGGACGCCGATGCCGAGTATGTCCGCGAGGTGGCCCGGTTCGTCGATGAACGCATGCAGGATGTCGCGCGCAACTCCTCGATGGCGTCCACGGCCAAGGTGGCCATCCTGGCGGCCGTCAACATCGCGGACGAGCTGTTCCGCGAGCAGAAGCGGCGCCACGACAGCCAGGCCTCCCTGGAGGACCGGTCCGTCGAACTGACCCGCCTGCTCGCCGGCGAACTGGCCGGAGGCGACGGCGCCGCCCGTGAGGCGGCGGCCGGCGGTCCCGATAGAGACGGTAAGGATTCCCTGCCCGGCACGTGATGTGTCGTACAAGTGAGCCAACACTTCCTAAGCGGGATTCCGGAGTTTCCGACCGAGCCCCATGCCCTTTCGGGGGACGGGTCGAGGGAGGAACAGGAAACCCACCTGGAGCAACTCGGTTCAGTTGCTCCGACTCACACGACCGGGCGGGGTCCTTTCCCTCACGCTTCCACATCCCCTTCCACAGCAGAGATTGTCCGTGAATCGGGAGGAGCGGCCATGCCGCAGGTTCCGTTGATTGTTGCCGTCCTGGCGGCCGTGGTCGCCGCCGGCGCCGGCGTGTGGGGGGCCCACGGCTGGGCGGCGCGGCGGCGCGGGCAGGCCGTGACTGCGGGTGAGGAGATCCTCGCCCGGGCCGGCGAGAAGGCCGCCGAGGTCGCCAAGCGGGCCGAACTCGACGCGAAGGAGCAGAAGCTCCGCGCCCATCAGGAGTTCGAAACCGAGACCCGGGACACCCGGCGCGAGAACCAGCGACGCCAGGACGCCCTCGACCAGCGCGAGGAGAACCTCAACCGGAAGGTCGCCTTCATCGACGAGAAGGAGGCGCGTCTGGACCGCCAGGACGGCGAGGTGCGGCAGCTGCAGGAGCAGCTGCGCGGCGAGCGCGACGACCTGCAGCGGACCCTGGCCGAGCAGAAGGCCCGCCTCGAGCAGATCGCGGGCATGAGCGCCGACAACGCCCGGCAGCATCTCATGGAATCCATGGTCAATGACGCGCGCCACGCCGCGGCGCGGAGCGTGCAGCAGGTGCGCGAGGAGACCGAGCGCACGTCCCGCCGCGAGTCCATGAAGATCCTCAGCCTCGCCATCCAGCGCTACGCGGCCGAGCACGTGGCCGAGGGCACGGTGTCGGTGGTCGACCTGCCCGGCGACGACATGAAGGGACGCATCATCGGCCGCGAGGGTCGCAACATCCGCGCCTTCGAACTCGCCACGGGCGTCGACGTGATCATCGACGACACGCCCGGTGCCGTGATCGTGTCCGGCTTCGACCCGGTGCGGCGCGAGGTGGCGCGCCAGGCGCTGGAGGCGCTGATCCGGGACGGGCGGATCCATCCGGGCCGCATCGAGGAGGTCGTGGCGCGGACCGGGGAGGAGATGCGCGAGCGGATCCGCGAACTCGGTGAGCAGGCCTGTCTGGAACTGGGGCTCCAGAACGTGAATCCGGACCTGCACCCCTACATCGGGCGGCTGAACTACCGCACGAGCTACGGCCAGAACCTGCTCAAGCACGCCATGGAGGTGGCTTCGGTGTCGGCGGTCATCGCCGCCGAACTGGGGCTCGATCCGAAGCTCGCCAAGCGCTGCGGGTTTCTGCACGACATCGGCAAGGCGGCCGACCACGAGGTGGAAGGACCGCACGCGGTGATCGGGGCGCGGCTGTGCAAGAAGTTCGGCGAGTCGGAGGTGGTGGTCAACGCGGTGGGCGGGCACCACCAGGACGTGGAGCCCACCTCTCCCTACACGTTCATCACCTCGGCGGCCGACGCGATCTCGGCCTCGCGACCGGGGGCCCGACGCGAGAGCGTCGATTCGTACGTCGAACGGCTGGAGAACCTCGAGCAGATCGCCGAGGCGTTCGAGGGGGTGGAGAAGAGCTTCGCGATCCAGGCCGGCCGCGAGGTGCGGGTGATGGTCGACCACGACCGGGTGACCGATGCCGAGGCTGCGGTGCTCGCCGAGGAGATCAGCCGGCGCATCGAGGGGGAGCTGGAGTACCCGGGCCAGATCAAGATCATGGTGATCCGCGAGACGCGGGCCACCGCTTACGCCAAGTAGCGCGGCACGACGGGGCGGAGGCGCCCGCGGGAGGACATGGTGGAGACCCAGCTGCTGAAGGGCATTCCGGTGCGGGATGCGGTGTTCGCGGAGCTCAAGGAGAAGATGGCGCGCGCGCCGCGACGGCCCGGCCTGGCGGTGGTCCTGGTCGGGGACGATCCGGCCTCGGCGGTCTACGTGGCCCACAAGGAGAAGGGCTGCGACGAGGTGGGCTTCCACCACGTGACCCATCGCCTGCCCGCGACGACACCCGAGGCCGAGGTGCTCGACCTGGTCGCCCGCCTGAACGCCGACGTCGCCATCGACGGCATCCTGGTGCAGCTGCCGCTGCCCGGGGGCATGGACCAGGACAAGGTCCTGCTCGCCGTCTCGCCGGAGAAGGACGTGGACGGTTTCCACCCCGTGAATCTCGGGCGACTCGTGGCGGGCAGCCCGGGCTTCGTGCCCTGCACACCCAAGGGAATCCTCCGCATGCTCGCCCACTACGACGTGCCCATCGCTGGGCGCAACGTGGCGGTGGTGGGGCGGAGCGTCATCGTGGGCCGGCCGCTGAGCCTGCTGTTGTCGCTGAAGGGCGCCCAGGGCAACGCCACGGTCACCATGTGCCACTCCGGGACGCGCGACCTGTCCGCGGTGACGCGCGCGGCGGACATCGTCGTCGCGGCCGTCGGGGTGCCCCGCATGCTCGGGCCCGAGGCCATCGCCCGGGGAGCGGTGGTGGTCGACGTGGGCATCAACCGCATCGACGCGCCGGAACGCAAGACGGGGACGCGTCTGGTGGGCGACGTGGACTACGACGCCCTGCTGGGCCATGCCGGCGCCATGACGCCCGTGCCCGGCGGCGTCGGACCCATGACCATCGCCATGCTGCTCGAGAACACCTGGGAAGCCATGTGCCGCGCCGAGGGCTGGCATGACGCCGACTGAGGCCGGTCCGTCGTCGCTCGCCGCCGACCTGCTGACCGAACGCCGCGCGATCGAAGCGGCCCTGCGTCGGTCGCTGGCGGCCGAGAGGGGGGTCCCGGCGCGACTGAAGCAGGCCATGGGGCACAGCCTCCTGGCCGGGGGCAAGCGGCTGCGGCCCGTGCTCATGCTCTGGACGTGGGACGCCGTCACCGCACGGCGGCGGCGGCCGCCGGCCCCGCGCGAAGCCGTGCTCCGGGCGGCCTGCGGCCTCGAGATGATCCACACCTACTCCCTGATCCACGACGACCTGCCGGCCATGGACGACGACGACCTGCGGCGCGGACGGCCCACCTGCCATGTGGCGTTCGACGAGGCCACGGCGATCCTCGCCGGCGACGGCCTGCAGGCCCTCGGCTTCAAGCTGCTGGCCGAAGCCGCCGGGCCGGTGGCCGGCGAGCTGGTCGCCCTCGTGGCCGACGCGGTCGGGCCCGGCGGGATGGTCGGCGGGCAGGCCCACGACCTGGCGGCCGAAGGGACCGACGTGACGGCCGCCGACGTGCGGCGGATCCACACCGGCAAGACCGCGCGCCTGCTCATGGCGGCGGTGGCGGGCGGCGCCCTGCTCGGCGGCGCGGACCGGCGTCGGCGTGAACGATTGGCCGCCGCCACGCGGGAACTCGGCCTGGCCTTCCAGGGCGCGGACGACGTGCTGGACGTGACGAGTTCGGACGCCTCCCTGGGCAAGACCGTGGGCAAGGACGCGGCCGCCGGCAAGGCGACCTGGGTGCGGGTCGAGGGCCTGGCCAAGGCGGCGGAGCGGGCCCGGCGGCACGGGGAGCGGGGGGAGGCCGGCCTGAGCGCGGCCCTGCCTGCCGGCGCGCACCGGGCGCGTCTGCTCGCGCTGGCCCACCTGCTCTGGAACCGGGAACGCTGATGGCTGCGGCCGCCGCATGGCCGGTCTGGGTGGTGGTGCTCGCCTGCGGCGTGGCGACGCAGACGGCCAAGCTGGTGATCTATTCGGCCACGAACCGGGGGCCGGCCCTCTCGGCGGTGGGCCAGGCCCATGGCCTGCCCAGCCTGCCGGCGGCGCTCCTGGCCTGCCTCGTGGTGCGAACCGGGGCGGCCACCGGCTGGAACTCGCCGGCGTCGGGGTTCGTTCTCGTGTTCGCGGTCATCGTCATCCACGACACGGTGAAGCTGCGCACGGCGACCACCCGCCAGCGCGAGGTGCTGCATCGGCTGGTGGCGGCCCTGCCGGACGCCGGACCGGTGCACCAGGTCGTGGCCCGGTACCTGGATCCGCGCGCGCACCATCCCGGCCATGTGGTCATCGGGGTCGTTTTCGGGGCCCTGTTTGCTCTGGCGTTCGGTTTCGGACCGGGTTAATCTTTGGTGAATCGTCAGGTACGGGCCCGGCCCGTGGACAAATAGAGGAAGGACGCGCATGGAACCGCTTCTGCCCGGGATCACCGGCCCGGACGACCTGAAGAAGCTCGGACCCGACGAACTCGAGCGTCTGTGCGCCGAGTTGCGGGACCACATCATCACCTCCGTGTCGCGTTCCGGGGGGCACCTGGGCGCCAGTCTGGGCGTGGTCGAGCTGACGGTGGCGCTGCATCGCGTCTTCAGCACCCCGCGGGACAAGATCGTCTGGGATGTGGGACACCAGGCCTACGGGCACAAGCTGCTGACCGGGCGCCTCGAGCGGTTCGGGACCCTGCGGCGCAAGGGCGGCATCGCCGGTTTCCCCAAGCAGTCCGAATCGGTCCACGACATGTTCGGCGTCGGGCACGCCAGCACCGCCATCAGCGCGGCCCTGGGCTACGCCGTGGCCCGCGACAGCCGGGGCGACGACAACGCCGTCGTGGCGGTGGTGGGCGACGGGGCCCTGACCGGCGGTCTGGCCTACGAGGGGCTGAACAACGCCGGCCAGCTCGGGTCGAACATGATCGTCGTGCTCAACGACAACAAGATGAGCATCGCGCCCAACGTCGGCGCCATCTCCAAGTACCTGACCCGCGTCACCAGCGGCAAGCACTACGTGCGCCTCGAGGCCGACGTGTGGGACCTGCTGGGTGCCCTGCCCCACGGCTCGAAGGCCCAGAAGATGGCCGGCCGCATCAAGGAGAGCCTGAAGCAGCTCGTCGTGCCGACGGTGCTCTTCGAGGAGCTCGGCTTCAAGTACTTCGGACCCCTCGACGGCCACGATCTGCCCCTGCTCATGAAGACCTTCGAGGCGGTGCGCAAGCTGCAGGGGCCGATCCTGGTCCACATCAGCACCGAGAAGGGCAAGGGCTACCATTTCGCCGAGCAGGACGGGCAGCGCTATCACGGCGTGGGCAAGTTCGACAAGTCCGAGGGCATCAAGGTGGTCAAGCCGGAGGTGCCGGCCTACACGTCGGTCTTCGGCGAGACGCTCTGCGACCTGGCGACGCGGGACGACCGCATCCACGCCATCACGGCCGCCATGCCTTCGGGCACGGGTCTGACGGGCATGCGCGACCGCTTCCCCGGCCGCTTCCATGACGTGGGCATCGCCGAGGGACATGCGGTCACGTTCGCCGGGGGGTTGGCCAGCGACGGCTGCCGGCCGGTGGTGGCCATCTATTCGACCTTCCTGCAGCGCGCCCTCGACCACCTGATCCACGACGTGGCCCTGCAGAAGCTGCCCGTCGTTTTCGCGGTCGATCGCGGCGGCGTCGTGGGCGAGGACGGTCCGACGCACCACGGCGTGTTCGACTTCACGTATCTGAGGATGGTGCCGGGCATGTGCGTCATGGCACCGCGCGACGAGGACCAGCTGCGCCACATGCTCGCCACGGCGCTGGCGCGCGAGGACGGTCCGTCGTCGCTGCGCTACCCCCGCGGCTCCGGACTCGGGGTGCCCATGGAAGGTCCGGCGACGCCGCTGCCCATCGGGCGCGCGGAGACGCTGCGCGAGGGAAGCGACGTTTGCCTGCTGGCGGTGGGTTCGCTGGTGCAGCCGGCCCTCGAGGCGGCCGAGAACCTGGCTGCCGAGGGCATCGGCTGCGAGGTCGTGGACATGCGCTTCGTCAAGCCCCTGGACGAGGACCTGCTCGATTCGGTCTGGGGACGGCACCGCCTCGTGGTCACCCTCGAGGAGAACAGCGTGCTGGGTGGCTTCGGCGCCGCCGTGCTGGAGTGGGAGGCCCTGAATGGGCGCACGGGCGGTCCGCAGGTGAAGCTGGTCGGTATCCCCGACCGCTTCCAGGAGCATGCCTCGCGCGCCGAACTGCTCGACGCCATGGGGCTGGACGCCGCGGGCGTGACCCGCACCGTGCGGGCGTTCCTGGGCGAGTCCGGCGGCGCGGTCCAGGAAGGCGGCTCCGAGGCCCAGAGCGCCTCCTGAGCCCAAGGCGGCGGCACCTCCGCGGGAGTACGGCCATGACCCAGAAGTCCATCGGAGCGATCGGGCTCTTCGGGAATCCGACCAAGGACGACCTGCCGCCGGCGGCGGCGACCATCAGGCGGCTCTGCGACGCGGCGGGCGTGACGGTCGCGGCGTCGGAAGACCTGCGCGACGCGTTGCCCCGCGACCTGACCTACCTGCCCAACGAATCCCTCATCGACCATGTGGATGTGGTGATCGCCTTCGGCGGCGACGGCACGATGCTGCGCGCCGCCCGGGTGCTCGGCCTGTCGGGCGTGCCCCTGTTGGGTGTGAACCTGGGCTCGCTGGGCTACCTGACGGACGTGCCGATCGAGGAGCTCGAGCGGGCCGTCGGCGACCTGCTGGCCGGCAACTACGTGCTCGACGCGCGCAGCCGCGTGTACTGCAGCGTGCGCCGGGGTGGCGTGAAGATCGCGCACAGCAACGCCCTGAACGACCTCGTGGTGAACATGGGGCCCCTGCCGCGCGCCCTGGACATGGAACTGATCATGGACGGGGATTCCCTCGGCCGCTTCCTCGGCGACGGCCTGATCATCAGCACGCCCACCGGGAGCACGGCCTACAACCTCTCGGCCGGGGGCCCGATCTGCCAGGCGACGGTGCCCTGCCTGCTGGTGGCGCCGATCTGCCCCCACAGCCTGGGCATGCGGCCGCTGATCGTGGCCGACGACACCGAGATCGAACTCATCCTGCACGAGACGGGCGAGGGGGCGGTGCTGACGGCCGACGGCCAGAAGACCCACACCCTGGCCGACGGCGATCGGCTCACGTTCCGCGAGGCGCATCAGGAAGTCGTCCTGGTCAAGTTTCCCCACAGCAGCTTCTACCGGGTCATGCGGCACAAGCTGAACTGGGGCGCGCCGCGCCGCCGCACCGGAGGCCACGGCTGATGCTGCAGCAACTTCGCGTGGGGAACCTCGCCCTGGTCGAGGAACTGGACCTGACCCTGGACACGGGGCTGACCATGCTCACCGGCGAGACCGGGGCCGGGAAGTCCCTCGTTGCCGGGGCCCTGGCGCTGCTGACCGGTGCGCGCGCGGAGCGGGAGCAGATCCGGGCCGGCGAAGAGCTCGCCTGGGTCGAAGGCGTCTTCGATCTGGGGGCGCGACCGGAGACCGCGGCGTGGCTGGCCGGGGTCGGCGTGCGGCTCGGTGGCGACGACGTCCTGGTGCTGCGCCGCGAACTGCGCCGCGAAGGGCGCGGCCGCGTGCTGATCAACGGGCTGGTCTCCTCGCTGGCCCTGCTCGAACAGGTGGGCGGACGGCTGCTCGCCATCCAGAGCCAGGACCAGCAGCGGCTCCTGGCCCGTCCCCAGTTCGCCCTCGATTTCCTCGACGCCCGCCTCGGTCTGGAGGCGGAGCGCGCACGCCTGGCCGCGGCCCGGGACGCCTGGCGGGAATGCCGGGACGAATTGGCGCGGCGCCGGCGGGAAGAGGAGTTCGCCCGCCAGCAGTTCGAGATGTGGGAATATCAGCACCGGGAACTGGACGAGATGGACCTCGATCCCGTCGAGGAAGCCGACCTGGCCGAGAAGCTGGCTTTCGCGCGGAACGCTCGGGGGCTGCTCGAGGCCGCGGCGCGCGGTCTGGACGATCTGGACGCGGGCGAGGTGAACGCGCGCCTGCTTCTCGGGCGGGCCGAAGCGGCGTTGGCCGCCGTGGCCGACGCGAGCGGCAAGGTCGCGGCCCTGTGCGAGCTGGTGCGAGAGGCGGAGGCGGCCGCGGCCGAGGCCGCCCGTGGGCTCGAGCGCTTCCTGGACACCGCCGATCTCGACCCCGCGCGGGTCGATGAGATGGAGGAGCGGAAGGCCCGCTACGAGGAGCTGCGCCGCAAGTACGGCCGGGACGTGCCCGGCCTCGTGGCCCTGCACGAGAACCTGGGCGAACGCATCGCCCGGCAGCGCGAGGCCGACGGGGACATCGCTGCGCTCGAGGCGGCCGTGGCGGCGGCCCGGGACGAACTGGCGGCGGCGGCGGCCGAGCTGCGGTGGAAGAGGCGCGAAGGTGCGCCCGCCGTGGCGGCGCGGGCGGCGGAGCTGATCCGGCCCCTGGCCCTGCCCGAGCTGGAACTCGAGTTCCAGGTGACGCCGCGGGCCGGCGGGGTGGACGCCGTGGCGGTGGACGGTGTGCCGGCGGAGATCGGCGCCCACGGCGCCGACGAGGTGCGGCTCCTGGCCCGGACGAACCGGGGCGAAGGGGCGGGAGAAGTGGCCCAAATCGCCTCGGGAGGCGAGAAGTCGCGCATCTTCCTGGGGCTGTCGGTGCTCGGGCGGGGCCAGGGCGAGGCGCCCCTCATGCTCTACGACGAGATCGACGCGGGTCTGGGCATGGACAACGCCATTCCCGTGGCCAGCCTGCTCGAGGAACTCGCCGGGGGCGGGCAGGTGGTCTGCATCACCCATCTGGCCACGGTGGCGGCCCGGGGCCGGCACCATCTGGCGGCCCGCAAGGCGGTGGTCGACGGGCGCACGGTGCTTTCCGTGGTGCCCCTCGGCGACGACGAACGCCTGGTCGAGATCGCCCGCCTGCTGGGAGGCGACGCGGCCACGGCCGGCGGCGCCGCCGACGAGCGCCGGGCCTACGCGCGGCAGCTCCTGGCGCGTGGCTGAGGCCCGCTTGTCGGGCTCCTCGCGCGGTGATATGTTATTTGACGCGGCGGGGTTCATGTCCCATACTTCCGCGTCGCGGAGCGATTTCTGGTGCGCCCGTAGCTCAGCTGGATAGAGCGTTTGCCTCCGGAGCAAAAGGCCACAGGTTCGAATCCTGTCGGGCGTACCACCAGCCCCTCGACCCGCCTCCCGTCCCCGCTTCCGCCACAGGTCCGCAGCCGCTCGGAGGCCGTATGACGTTGTTGCGCATTATTTTGCTGATCCTGGTGGTCGTGCTTGTGCGGCGCCTGTTCGCCACGTCGCGCGAGCGGTCCCGCCGGGACGGCGCGCAGACGCAGCGGCGTGCCGACGAACGCAGCCGGGAGCGATCTTACGGCGACCTGACCGACCAGGGGATCGACGATGCCGATTTCGAGGAAATCCCGTAGGAAGTCCGAACTCTTCGAGTCGCGGTTCCGCAGCGGTGGCGGGGCGGATTTTCCGCTGCGCCAATACCTGCGTTGCCGCGAGGACTTCTCGTCGGGCCTCGTCCACGCCTTCCTGCTGCTGGCCTTCGCGGTGATGGTCGTCTTCTTCGCCCGGACGGTCGGCCAGCTCTTCGACAGCCACGGGGCCCACCTGAATCCCTGGCTGAAGCGGGGCGCCTTGGCCCTGGTGGCCCTCTTTGCCCTTTCGGTTCTGCGGCGTCTGTATTACAAAGTGCGGGACCTGGGGGAGATCCGGTCGGAAATGGCCCGCCTGCAGGCGGTTTTCCGCGACCGGGAAGTCGACGAAGATTAGCTTTATACCCTTGCGGTATCGGCCGATACGAGAGATCGTGGCCGAAATGCGTGGCCGAGCGGCACCCTGTGCCCGGAACCGCACCTCCGAAACGAGAAAGAAGCGCGTGATGCAAGACCTGATCAGCAAGCTCCAGAAGAAGGAAGCCCGGCTGGGTGTGCTCGGCCTGGGATACGTGGGACTGCCCCTGGCCGTGGGCTTCGCCAAGGCCGGTTTCCACGTGACGGGCTTCGACCTGGCCGAGGACAAGGTCGCCCAGGTGAACGCCGGCAAGAGCTACATCATCGACATCTCGGACGCCGAACTGGCGGAGGTCGTCGACGCCGGCCGCCTCGTGGCGACGACCGATTTCGGGCGCCTGGCCGACGTGGACAGCGTGAACATCTGCGTGCCGACCCCGCTGGGCAAGACCCGCGATCCGGACATCAGCTACATCCAGGCGGCGGTCGCGTCCATCGCCGCGTCCATGCACGCGGGCATGCTCATCATCCTCGAGAGCACCACCTATCCGGGCACGACCGAAGAGGTCATCCTGCCCCTGCTCGAGGAGAAGGGCTTCACCGTGGGCGAGGACTTCTTCCTCGCCTTCTCGCCCGAGCGGGTCGACCCGGGCAATCCGACCTTCAACACGATCAACATCCCGAAGGTCGTCGGCGGCGTGACGCCGGCCTGCACCGAGGTGGCGCAGAATCTCTACGGCCAGGTGATGAACACGGTCGTGCCGGTGTCGTCGGTGCGCGTGGCCGAGACGGTCAAGCTGCTCGAGAACACCTTCCGCAGCGTCAACATCGGCCTGGTGAACGAGATCGCCCTGATGTGCGACGCCATGGACATCGACGTCTGGGAGGTCATCGACGGGGCGGCGACCAAGCCCTTCGGCTTCATGCCGTTCTTCCCGGGGCCCGGCCTCGGCGGCCACTGCATTCCCATCGACCCGTTCTACCTGAGCTGGAAGGCCAAGCAGGCGGGCCAGGAGGCGCGCTTCATCGAACTGGCGGGCCAGGTCAACGGGGCGATGCCCAAGCACGTCGTGCGCCTCGTGACCGACGGACTCAACGGCGTCCGCAAGGCCGTCAACGGCAGCCGGATCCTCATCGTCGGCGTGGCCTACAAGCCGGGCATCGACGACATGCGCGAGTCGCCGGCGCTGGACATCATCGAACTGCTGGCCGAGCGGGGCGCCGAGGTGTCCTGGTTCGATCCCCACGTCCCGGCCCTGCCCGGCGCGATCCAGGCCCGGAAGATCACGGCCCTCGATGCGGGCGTGGTCGACGGCTTCGATGCTGCGGTCATCGTGACGCCGCACCGCAGCGTGGACCACACGGTCCTGCTGGACCGCAAGGCGGTGGTGGTCGACACGCGGAACGCCCTGAAGGGTCACCGGGCCGGGAACCTGATCAAGCTCTAGCCTTGCTGGGGGAGGAGATCCGTCGTGAGCAAGTACCTCGTCACCGGTGGGGCCGGCTTCATCGGCTCGCACCTGACGCGCCACCTCGTGGCCGCAGGGCACGACGTGACGGTGCTCGACAACCTGGTCACCGGACGCCGGGAGAACCTGGCCGACGTGATGGACCGGATCCGTTTCGTCGAGGGCAGCATCACCGACGAGGAGACCGTGCGGGACTGCTGCCGCGGGGTCGACTGCGTGTTCCACCAGGCCGCCCTGCCGAGCGTGCCGCGCAGCGTGGCCGATCCGGTCACGAGCGACTTCAACAACGTCGGCGGGACCCTGAAGGTGTTCTGGCACGCCCACCGGGAAGGTGTGCGCCGGGTGGTGTACGCCGCGAGCAGCAGCGTCTACGGCAACACCGCCGAACTGCCCAAGCACGAGGGGATGGTGCCCAATCCCCTGTCGCCCTACGCCATCAACAAGCGCGTGGGCGAGATGTACGGGGCGGTGTTCAACGACCTCTACGGCCTGAGCACCATCGGGCTGCGCTACTTCAACGTCTTCGGCCCTTGGCAGGACCCGAACAGCCAGTACGCGGCGGTGGTGCCCAAGTTCATCACGGCGTTCCTGGCGGGAGAGGCGCCGGTCATCCACGGCGACGGACTGCAGTCGCGCGATTTCACCTACGTGGACAACGTGGTCGCGGCGAACGTGGCGGCGTGCGGCGCCGACGACGAGGCCGGCGGGCGGTCGTACAACGTGGCCCTCGGCGGCCGCATCACGGTGAAGGACCTGTGCCTGCGGATCCGCGAGCTCGTCGGGTCGGACATCGAGCCCCAGCACGAGGAGAGTCGCGCCGGCGACGTGAAGCATTCGCAGGCGTCGGTGGAACTCGCCCGGCGTCATCTCGGTTACGAGGGCCGCATCGACCTGGACGAGGGACTGCGGCGGACCGTCGCCTGGTACCGGGACCGGGCCGGGACCCGGTGAGAGGATGAATCCCATGCAGCATCGTCGGAAAACGCGGCTCCACATGCAGCCGCAGCGCCTGGTCGGCTGGATCGCCCTGGCCATGATGATCGCCCAGCCCGGCCTGGCCGTGGCCCAGACGGCCGGCGGCGACGGCGGCACGCTGAAGCCGGGTGACGAGATCAGCATCTCGGTGCCGGGCCGGCCCGAGCTCAGCCAGCAGTTCACCCTGAACGCCGAGGGCGCCGTGGAGATCTCCCCGGTGGGCGCCGTGCAGTTGGGCGGGCTCACCCAGAAGGAGGCGCAGGTCCTCCTGAAGCAGCGGCTGCGCCTGTTCTACCCGACCCTCGACACGGTCGAGATCAAGGTCGCCCACAGCGGTTCGGTGCGCATCTACATCCTCGGCGGAGTGAGTCAGCGGGGGGTGTTGAACTTCGCCTCGGATCCGACGATCTGGGAAGTGCTGCGCATGGTCGGCGGCCCGATGGAGAACGCCGATCTGGCCGGCGCGCGGGTGATCCGGCAGACGGGCAAGGAGCCCGAGGTGCACGAACTCGATCTGTCGGGTGTGCTCGAGGGAACGAAGTTCGTCGACTTCGAGCTGCGCGACGGCGACACGCTGGTGATCCCGATCCTCCAGAAGGGCGTCCCGGGAACCGCCGCGGACAAGGGCGTCAAGGTCTTCGGCAGCGTGGGACTGCCCACGGTGGTGCCCATCTCCGAAGGGACGCCCATGCTCGACGTGCTGATGCGGGCGGGCGCTCCCACCGAGAACGCCAAGAAGAGCGAGATCAACTGGGTGCACGACACCGGGGTGCGGATCGAGGCGAAGAAGGTCGACCTGGAGGCGTTCCTGCAGATGGGCGATCCGGCCGGCAATCCCCTCGTCTACCCGGGCGACACGCTGCACGTGGAATTCCAGAAGCCGAGCTGGTTCAAGACCAATCTGGCCTTCGTCCTGGGCACCCTCGCGGCCGTGGCGACGATCGCCCTGACGTACTACACCATCAAGAACGACTAGACCCGGAATCAGCCGCCGGTTCCCGGCGCGCCGTTCCGGCCATCCGCAGGGCCCGCTTCGTCAGAGGCGGGCCCGCGTGCGTCCGGCCCCAGGAAGAGGTGGCGGCTGACGAGGATGACGAGGCCGCCGACCACCACGGCGAGCCACAGGGTGAAGAGCCGCACGAGGAGGGCCGCCGAACCGGCGGCCTCGCGTGGGATGTCCAGGCTCTCGAGCAGCCAGATGATGGTGGCCTCGGTGCCGCCGAGTCCGCCGGGCAGGAACGACAGGGAACCGACGAGGGTGCCGGCGGCGTAGACGAAGGCGGCCTGCAGCCAGGGGACGGCGGCGTCGAGTCCGCGGCAGACGATGCCGAGCCCGGCGCACTCGGCGCCCCAGGCGAGCAGCGAAAGGACCAGGGCCGCCGAACCGCAGCGCGCGCCGAGCAGGGTGCCCAGCGCGACGGCAGCCTCGTCGACCGCCAGCTGACGGCGACCGAGGAGGGGAGAGGCCGCCATGCGGGCCAGCAGGCGTTCGCGCACGGGGCGCCACTGGCAGAGGGCCACGAGGACGGGGATCCCGGCGGCGGCGAGCAGGCCCGAGGTCAGGCCGGTCAGCGGACCGGGCCAGGCGACCAGGGCCACCGCCGCGATGACCAGGACCGCCACGAAGTCGGCGATCCGCTCGGCGAGAACCACGGGGAGGCCCCGGGCGAGGGTGACCCCGTACCGTTCCCGCAGGACACCGGCCTTGAAGACCTCGCCGATCTTGCCCGGCGTGATGACCATGACGAAGGTCGCGAAGAAGAGCCCGAGACTCTCCCGGCGCGGCAGGCGCACGTCGACCGCGCGCAGGAAGATCTCCCAGCGCCAGTAGCGCAGGACATAGTTCAGGAGGGAGAGGCCGGCCAGGGGAGGCAGCCAGGCCGCGGGAAAGCGCCCCAGGCGCTCCCGGAGGTCGTCCCAGCCGACGAAGACGGCCACGGCGCCGTAAATCACCACCGAGAGGGCGACGACGGCGAAGGTCCGGGACAGGAGTGTTCGCGACTTTTGCATGAAGAGCCTGTTCATCTTTCTGGAGATCAACAGCAGAACACATCAAAAAATAGTGCCATGCCTCGTCAGTGTGCCCTGACGGCTAAGGATTAGCAATCAATAATTTTGGCAACGTTGACCACCCAAATGTTAGCGCACCATGAGATCTTTCAAAAAGGAAAAAATGGGGTTGCATAACGCGTACGAATCGGGTACACTTTGATCTCAAACCAGACTCTGGCCTGGTTATGGGGAACCGGGTTTGGGGACAACTAAAGATCACTGCACCTGCTGCTGTTCTGGGTGCCGGGGTGAGAGCCCGGCGGAGGGATCGGCTTCGGACGAAGCCATAGGGTGAACGAGATGGATACGAAGATCTTCACCGACAAAGAGTTCGGTCGCGCAGAGGCTCCCGGGGCGAAAGCCGGCTCGGGTCCGATCGACGTCGCGGAGCCCGTGACGTCGGCTGTCGGCGAGAACCCGGCCGAGGCGCCGGCCCCCGTGGCCCTGGCGCTGCCCGGCGCGGGCTACCTCGTGGCCAAGCGCGTCTTCGACGTGGCGGTTTCGCTGGGGGCGCTGGCCGTGTTCGGCCTGGCGCTGCCCGTGCTCGCCCTCATCATCAAGCTGGACTCGCCGGGCGCGGTGTTCTTCAGCCAGGAGCGGGTGGGCGTGAACCGCCGGCGCTCGCGGGGCGGCTACACCGGCGACGAGCGCCGCAAGGTCCTGCAGCCGGGGCGTCCGTTCAAGGTGCTCAAGCTGCGCACCATGGGCGTCAACGCCGAGGCGAACGGCCCGCAGTGGGCGGCCAAGAACGATGTGCGCGTCACCCGCGTGGGCAAGTTCCTGCGCAAGACGCGCCTCGACGAGGTGCCGCAGTTCCTGAACGTCCTGCGGGGCGAGATGAGCCTGATCGGTCCGCGTCCGGAGCGCCTGGTCTTCGTGCGGCAGCTCGAGAAGGAGATTCCCCGCTACCACGAGCGCCTGCTCGTGCTGCCGGGCATCACCGGGCTGGCCCAGGTGATCAACGGCTACGACGACGGCATCGAGTCGGTCCGGCGGAAGGTCGAGCTCGACCGCCAGTACATCAAGAAGGCGGGCTTCCTCCAGGACGGCAAGATCCTGCTGAACACGGTCGGCGTGGTGCTCAAAGGGGAGGGAGCGCGCTAGTCCGCCCGCAGCAGTTCCGAACGGCGGCCCCCCCGGTGGGGGCCGCTTTTTTTTGCCGTCGACGGGGCGGTGCCGACGTCGCGACTTGCCTCCCGCCGATGCGCCATGCATAATCCCCGCCATGGCCGCCGACGCCGGCGGACCCGTGCCCGACCACCATCGCGTCCACTGTTCCATCCGTTCCGCAGCCGAGGATTCCGTCCACCCATGAAACCCGTCATCCTGGTCATCGACGACGAAGAAGCCATCAGGCTCTTCCTGGAGGCGACCCTGGAGGACCGCGACTACGAGGTGCTGACGGCCGGCAGTGGCGCCGAAGCCATCGCCCTGGCCAACGAGACGCCGCCCGACCTGGCCCTGCTCGACCTCATGCTGCCGGACATGACGGGCATGCAGGTGCTGCAGACGCTCAAGGCGCGCTATCCGCACCTGCCGGTGGTGATGATCACGGCCTACGGCCGCACCGATTCGGCGGTGCAGGCCATGAAGCTCGACGCCTTCGACTACGTGAGCAAACCGATCCAGCTGGACAGGCTGCTGGCCACGGTGGCGGGGGCCCTCGAGGCCACGGCCGAGGCGCGGGCCCGGTACCGCCACGTGAGCCAGACCGACCTTTTCGGGGCCGACGGCGACATCGTGCCCAGCCGGTCGCCCGAGATGCTGCGCATCTACGACGTGGTGCGGCGCATCTCCGGAGGCGCCGGCTCGACGGTGCTGATCGAGGGCGAGAGCGGGGTGGGGAAGGATGTCATCGCCAACCTGATCCACCGGACGTCGCCCCGTCGCGATGCGCCCTTCCTGGACCTGAACTGCGCCGCGCTGCCCGAGCAGCTGCTCGAGAGCGAGCTCTTCGGCCACGAGAAGGGGGCCTTCACCGACGCGGTGAACCAGAAGATGGGGCTGCTCGAGCTGGCGGATTCGGGCACCCTCTTCCTCGACGAGATCGGCGAGATGTCCCTGCCGATCCAGGTCAAGTTCCTGCGCGTGCTCGAGAAGATGACCTTCCGGCGCGTGGGCGGCGTGACCGACATCACGGTGAACGTGCGCATCGTGGCGGCGACGAACCGGAACCTGGCGGCGCAGGTGAAGGCCGGCACCTTTCGCGAGGACCTCTTCTACCGCCTGAACGTGGTGCAGCTGCAGGTGCCGCCGCTGCGGTCGCGGCCGGAGGACATCCTGCCCCTGGCCGAGCACTTCCTGCGGGTGTTCAACGACCGCTTCGGGAAGGATTTCACGGGCCTCGGGGACGACGCCCGGGCGGCCATCGAGGACTACCCCTGGCCGGGCAACATCCGCGAACTGCGCAACGTGCTCGAACGCACGGTGCTGCTCGAGGACGGACCGGTGCTGGCCGCCGCGCACCTGCAGCTCATGGCCGACGGGCACGGGCGGCACGACCTGCCGGTGGCCCTGCAGGATGTGCTGCTGAATCCGCTGCCGCGGGCGGGCGTCGACCTCGAGGGACTCGTGCGCGATTTCGAGGCGGCCCTCGTGCGCAAGGCGTACGACGCGGCGGACGGGAACCAGAGCCGGGCGGCGCGGTTGCTGGGCCTGAATCGGGACAAGTTCCGCTATCGCCTGAAACAGTACGGACTGAAGGAGCAGGCATGAACATCGTGGCACGCGGCCGGGGCGCGGTCCTGGCCGCCGGCTTGAGCCTGGTCGTGATCTCGGTCGGCGGGGGCTGCGGCGTGTACTCGGCCAGCAGCGGGCGGGTCGACGACTCGTTGCAGCGCATCGCCATCACCTACCTAGAGAACATGACGGCGGAGCCCGATCTCGGGGTCGAGATGTCGGAGCGGATCACCGAGGCCGTGCAGCTCGACAACACGCTCAAGGTGGTCGACGAGTCGGACGCCGACACCATCCTGACGGGCAAGGTGATGCGGTACCAGCTGCGCGAACTGGCCGCGCGCCAGGACCTGACCGTCACCGAATACCAGGTCCAGATCGCGGTGGCGCTGACCCTGACGCGGCGCGCCACGGGCGAGACCATCTTCGAGAACAAGCGCTTCACGGGCACCGGCAACTACCTGCTCAACGACACCTCGGTCACCGAGGAGGACGCGCGGTCGGAGGCGGCGACCGAAATCGTGCGCGACATCCTGGCGCAGGTCGTGGAGGACTGGTAGTGGGGTACCGGAAGGGCAGAAGCGGCGGGCAGGGCTTCCAGGAACTCGTCAACGAGGACCTCAAGAAGAAGGTCTACCGCCCGGTTTACGTCCTCGCGGGCGAGGACACCCACCGCATGGAGGGCGTCATCGAGAAGATGCGCAAGGACGCCCTCGGTGACAACGGCTCCGTGTTCAACTACCACGTCCTGCAGGGAGACCAGGTCGACGTGGGCCGCATCCTGCAGCAGGCCCTGGCGCTGCCCATGCTCGGGTCGGTCCAGCTGATCTGGGTCAAGAACGCCGACCGCTGCCTCGGCGACAAGGACAGCCAGGACGCGCTGGAGAGGTACATCGTCAAACCGGTGCCCGAGACCATCCTCGTGCTCACCTCCGAGAAGGTCGACAAGCGCAAGAAGTGGGTCAAGACCTGCCAGCAGGCCGGCTATCTCTTCGACTTCGCCCCGCCCACCGGTGACGCGCTGGTGCAGTGGTGCCTGAAGGCGGCCGAACAGGAGAGCCTGCCGCTCACCCGCGAGCAGGCGGCCCTGCTGTGCGATCTGGTGGGCAGCGACCTGCTCAGCCTCAAGGGCGAAATCAGCAAGCTCGCCCTGCTGGCCGAGGACCGCGGAGGCGCCCTGAGCACCGAGGAACTCAACCGGGTGATCATGGACCAGGCCGCCCTCGAGGGCTACGAGATCACCAACGCCCTCGGGCCGGGTCGGGCCGGGCAGGTGCTGCACACGTGGTTCCGGCTGGCCGAATGGGGGAGATCGGCCTACGAGATCGCCCCCCTGCTCGTCTCGCGGGTGCGCAAGGGGCAGATCCTGGCCGCCGGTCGGCAGGACGGGCTCGCGGACAACGACATCGCCGTCCTGTCGGGCCAGAATCCGTTCGCCCTGAAGTTCCTGACGCCCATGACGCGGGCCATGGGCGCCGCCGGCCTGTCGCGCAGCCTGCGCGCGGCGTTGGCCTGTGAGCGGCGCCTGAAGGGTTCGCCATTGAAACCGGATATCGTTATCGAAAAACTGATCCTGGATCTGTGCGAGGACCGTGACGAGTAGTCGATGTCCGCGTCGCCGCCACCGGGACGACCGAAAGGAAACCGCCTCATGTCCGATCTGCGAGATTTCACCGACGCCGACTTCGACACCGAGGTCATCGCCAGCGAGCAGCCGGTGCTCGTCGACTTCTGGGCCACCTGGTGCGGCCCGTGCAAGGCGCTGACACCGACCATCGAGAAACTCGCCGGGGAGTTCGCCGGCCGGATGGTCGTCGGGAAGATGGACATCCAGAACAATCCGCAGGCCGCCGCGCGGTTCGGCATCCGGTCGATCCCGGCGCTGCTGTTCTTCAGGAACGGCCAGGTGGTCGACACGCTGATGGGCGGGCAGCCCGAAGACCGTATCCGCGAGCGGATGGAGCAGGTGCTCGGGTAGCGGACCGGGCCGCAGGCCCGAGGGGCGCACGGCGCCCGCCATGGCCGACAAGGCCTTACTTAACATAATATACATTATGCGCAATACTTGAAACAGGGGCCGCAAACCGCTCCGCCGGGTCGGGTTGGCGGTTTCCGGCCGGGCGGGAATCGTTGGGCGGGCGGACTATTCGACGGGAACGCGGTCGGCCAGTTCGTCCAGGTACGGCACCCGCCACTCTTCACCGAAGAGCGCCTTGATGAAGCCCAGGACGGACACCGACAGGGCGGCCAGGAAGAAAACCAGGCGCAGCACGATGACCAGGATGAAGCCCAGGATGGGCACCTGCCCCAGGGTGGCGTCGATGATGAGGATGAAGACGACCCCGACGATCTCGGCGAAGAGCAGGGCGAATCCCTGGCGGCAGTGGCGGCTGAGGAAGGCGCTGCGGTCCTTGGCGAGGATCGCGATGAAGACGAAGACGGACAGGTAGCAGATGGCCCCCAGCCAGCGGTCGCGCACGCTGGGCTCGCCGCCCGGGCCGAACGCTTCGGACGGGTTCTCGTGGATCTCGCCGTGGTCCATGATCTCCTCCGCGGCCGCCTGCGGGCGGCCGACGTGTCGGGTGCGACGCCGGTCGGGCTTCCGGCTGTCATTCTAACGGGTTTTCCGGGATCGGCAACGTCGGACTGCCGACCCTTCGAAAGGTGACGACGTGTTCTGGCGACGCCGCTCCCGATGGGCCGATGTGGACTACCTGGACCTGGTGCCGGTGCCGCGCTGCGAGGCCGAAATCGACCCGGCGACGGGCCGCGTCGTGGTCCTGAAGCCCCGCTTCGCCGATCCGCTCGGCCGCAGGCTCATCCAGCCCCGCCTGGGCGCCGGCCGGCGGTTCCTGAAGGTGCCGCTCGAGGAGCGTGGCTCCGTGCTGTGGCGCCATTGCGACGGACAGCGCACCGTCGGGGACCTGGTCGCCGTGTTCGCGGCGGCCTTTCCCCATGACACCGATGATGCGCCCAAGCGCATATCTCTCTATTTGCATGCAATGTACGAGAACGACCTGATCGGTTACACGAACTTGCGTCCTTAATTTGCATATTTGCTATCAATTGGTCGAAAATTCATCAGAAACGATAACTATTGACACCCGGAGGTCCCGTATGGCACAATCCGGCCATGGCGCGACCGGGTCACTCGCCAGTCCTGTCGTGGCAACCCCCTGAAATGGCGTGGCTTAGGCAATCGTGGGACACACCGTGTTGCGCCTGGTTCTCGACCTGTTCATCTATCTCGCCCGGCACATGCCGCTGACGTTCCTCCTGGTGGTGGGCGCGTCGTGGTGGTTGTCGGGGCGCGGCCGGCTCGGTTCGTGGGGGCGGCGCTCTCCCCTGCGCCGCACGGCGGTGGGCGCGGGCTGGGTGCTGGTGCTGCTCTTCGTCGCCATCGGCGGCTGGTACCTGACCGAGGACGGCTTCGCCGGCGAGGTCGAGCCGGTGGTCGCCTGCCTGTCCTGGCTGGTGGAAACGGGCCGCCCTCTCTACACCGACTTCGACGCGGCCGAACGCTACAGCGTCCTCTACGGCCCCTCGGTCTTCCTGACCAACGGACTCTTCCTGAAGGTTCTCGGCCCGTCGCTGGCGTCGGCCAAGCTGGCCTCGCTGCTGGGCAATCTCGGCGCCCTGCTCTTCCTCTACCTCTCCCTGGCGCGGCGCCGCCGCGACCCGTTCGCCCTCGGGGCGGTGGCCGTGGCCGTGCTGTATTTCTGGACCCAGGGCTTCGCCGTCTACCTGGTGCGTCCGGATGCCCTGCTCGTCTTCGCCGTGGGGCTCGGGTTGTACGGGGCCACACGCCTGCCCCGCGGGCTGGCCGTGTTGACGGTGGCCGCCACGGCGGGTTTCGCCATCAACCTGAAGGCCCATGGCCTGGTGTACTTCCTGCCGGTCGGCGTGCTGCTGCACCAGCGCTGGGGGCGGCGCGCCACCCTCGCCGGCGGCGCCCTGACGCTCGCCACGGTGGCCCTGCCGTTCGCCTTCTCGCCGCAGGTCTCGCTGGTGAACTACGTGGGGTGGCTCACCAACGCCATGAGCCACGGCCTGGAGGCCCACACCCTCGGGCAGACCTTCGGCTACGCCGCCTTCCTGCTGCTGCCGGTGCTCGGGGTGCTGCTGGCCGCCCCGGACCGGGCCGCCATCGCGCGGCGCCACCGCCTCGAACTGCTCACCCTGGTGCCCGTGTACGGCCTGACCCTGCTGCTGGCCAGCAAGCCCGGCGCCGGTCCGGTGCACCTGCTGCCGCTGGTGCCGACGACCATCCATCTGCTGGCGGTGCTGGCGCGCGAGGTCCATGCAGCCGAGCGGCCGGGGCGCTGGTCGGAGTCGGTGGTGACGGCGACGCTGGTGACGGCGCTGCTGGCCGGATCGGTCAACGCCTATCGGGCCGTGCGCTTCGTGGACTACCAGATCGCCCAGACCCCCGACCTGGCGGCCGACGTGCGGCAGATCATGGCCGACTATCCCGGCCTGACCATCAGCATGGCCTGCGGTGGCGAGAACAAGGCCTTCCGCACCACATTCCTGCGGCCGCTGCTCGTCTTCAACGACAACCCGCTGCTCATCGATCCGATCTCGGTGATGGACGCCAACCTGAGCGGGCGGGAGCTCAGCCCCGAGACCTACCGCGCGATCGAGGACGGCCGCGTGGCCATGTGGCTCGTGCCGCGCTCGGAACAGCCCTTCGCCAAGGTGAACTGGTACGCCCCCCACGACGAGCTCTTCCCCGCCGATTTCCGCGCGCACTTCCGGCAGTGGTACTCGGTGCGCGGGCACTCGCGCTACTTCGACCTGTGGTTCTGGAACGGGCTGGAGGTTCCGTCCGCGGACACGCGGTACGTGACCGGTTCGCCGGCCCCGCGTCCGGGCCAGGCGGGCGGCGGGACGGCCGCGGCTGCGGTGCTGAACAACCCCTAGGTTCCGGCTCCCGATCCCACGCTGAATGCCGCCGGTGGGTCACCGGTACGAGAAAAGCCTCCTTCCGGCGAAGGAGGCTTGCGATCGTGGTACCCCCGAGAGGATTCGAACCTCCGGCCCCCAGATTAGGAATCTGGTGCTCTATCCAACTGAGCTACGGGGGCACCGGAAAGCGGTAGGCGCCAATGTAGAGAGGCCCCTAGTACCGCACAAGGGAAAAAACCGGCCCCAGATCCCTCAGCTTCTCGCGGCCGGGCAGGAATTCGAGTTCCACCAGGAAGAGGAATCCGGCCACTTCGGCGCCCGCCGCAGTGACCAGTTCGGCGGTGGCTGCCGCGGTGCCGCCGGTGGCGAGCAGGTCGTCGACGATGACCACGCGGTCGCCCGGCCGGAAGCTGTCGACGTGGGCCTCGATGGTGGCCTCGCCGTACTCCAGGGCGTAGGAGACGCTGCGGGTCGCGGCCGGCAGCTTGCCCGCCTTGCGCACCAGGACCATGGGCTTGTCCATGTCCAGGCCGAGGGGCCCGCCGAAGATGAAGCCGCGCGACTCGATGGCGGCGAAGCTGTCGAACTCCACGCCGGCGAGCAGGTCCTTCAGGCCGGCGATGGCGTGCCGGTAGGCCGCCGGGTGCTCCATCAGGGGCGTGATGTCGCGAAAGAGGATGCCGGGCTTGGGGAAGTCGGGCACGGCGCGGATGTGGTCGCGAAGGTCCATGGGGGTCTCCCTGGTGAGGCCGCCCGTCAGCGGTGCAGCCGGTCCGGCGCCACGGCTTCGTCGCGGTGGCGGAGTTCGAGGTGGACGTAGGGTTCATCGCCGTCGACGGGCGGCGGGCCCGTGCGGCCGAGTTCGTCGCCGGCGAGGACGGCCTGCCCGGCGGTGACCGCCACGTGGTCCGGATCGCAGGGACCGAGGACGGTGGCCCAGCGGGCGGCGTGCTCGAGGATGATGAGGTGGCCGTAGCCTTCCATGACGCCGCTGAAGCGGACGACGCCGTGGGCCGGGGCCAGCAGCCGGCTGCCCACGGCGCACGCCAGTTCGACACCGGTGCGCGGCATGAGGATGCCGCCCGCCTTGTAGGGACCGAAGGGGCGCAGAACGGGGCCCGTCCGCTCGACGGGATGGCGCCAGGCCGGCGCCTGGCCGCCCCGGCCGAAGGGCACGCCCAGGTGGAGGGTCTGGCCCACGCGGATGAGGTCGCCCGCGAGATCGTTGCGCTGACGCACCGCCCCCACGTCGACGCCGAAGCGCTGGGCGATGAGGGTGAGGTTGTCGCCGGGGCGGACGGTGTAGACGGCCTCGTCGGCGCGGGCGGGCGCGGCGGCGAGCGCCGTGAGCAGGAACGCGAAGACCATCGTCACGGGGACGATGGTCCGGGGGGCCCGACGAAGGGCGATTGGGGTGGTCGGGGCGGGGAGATTCGAACTCCCGACCTCCTGCTCCCGAAGCAGGCGCGCTAACCGGGCTGCGCTACGCCCCGACCTTGAATCTGGGGATGAGCCGGACCGGGAAAGCCGAAGGGCTTCAGCCGGTTGAGCTGCCTGTCGTGGACGCGCTACTGCCACAGCGAGATGACCCCCTGGGACACGAGCGTGACCACCAGTCCGGCGATCAGGATGCCAAGAATGATACATGGGACCGCCATCCGCAAGGGAAGTTTGAAGAGGTAGGCGGCCACGGATCCGGTCCAGGCGCCGGTCATCGGGGCGGGGATGGCGACGAAGAGGATCAGGCCCAGACTCTCGTATTTCTTGATGACGGCGCTGCGGCTGACGGTGCGGCGGAAGAGCCAGTCGAAGAAGCGGTCCATGGTGCGGAAGCGGCGCAGGCGCCGCTCGGCGGGACCGAGCAGGGTCAGGATCGGCAGCACGGGCACGAAGTTGCCGAGCACGGCCAGCAGATAGATGGTGACGGGGCTTGTCATGCCCATGGCGTAGCCGGCGGGGATGGCGCCCCGCAGCTCGAAGATGGGCAGCATGGCCACCAGGAAGACGGCGACCGGCGGCGGCAGGTGGCCGATCCACTCCAGGACGTGTTCACGCAAGGTCGTCTCCCCCGGTTTCATCGCCCGGGACGGCGTCGGTGAGGGTGTCGTTGAGGGCGCCGGCCGCGGCGGCGGCGGCGATGCCGCTCAGCAGGGGCACGAAGCGGCAGCTGACCGACTGCTCGACCAGCACCTCCTCGCCCCGGCGCTGGTAGCGGTAGAGGACCTGCTCCTTGCCGCGGTTGACGGGAATGAGCAGGCGGCCCCCGTCGCGCAGCTGGCCCACGAGCAGGGGCGGCAGCTGGGGCGCGCAGGCGGTGACGATGATGGCGTCGAAGGGGGCGTGGTCCGGCGCGCCGACGGTGCCGTCGTGGGCCAGGACGGTGATGTTCTCCAGGCCGAGTTCGTCGAGGGTCGTGCGCGCCCGATCGGCCAGCGGCGCGATGCGCTCGACGGACACCACCGAGCGGGCCAGACGCGCGAGGATCGCGCCCTGGTAGCCCGAGCCGGTGCCGACCTCGAGGACGTGCTCGTCGCCGCGCAGCTCCAGGAGCATGGTCATCAGCCCGACGGTGAAGGGCTTGCTGATGGTCTGGCCGAAGCCGATGGGCAGGGCGCTCGGCTGGTGGGCGCGGTGGCGCAGCAGGGGCGGCACGAAGAGGTGACGGGGCACCTCCTCCATGACGCGCAGCACGTGCGGGTCGTCGATGCCCTCGGCCGCGAGCTGCTCGCGGACCATGCGGCGGCGGGCGACGGCGAACTCCCTCATCCGGCGGCGCTCCCGGAATCGCCGGGCCGCGGCAGGCCCTCGCGCTCGAGGCGCTTCATCTCCTGGTGCAGGCCGTAGTGGGTCAGGTCGACCATCAGCGGCGTGAGGCTGACGTAGCCCTCCTCCACGGCGTTGTAGTCGGTGCCGTCGGCGCGGGCCCAGGTGGGGCCCTGGCCGCCGATCCAGAAGTAGGGCTTGCCGTGGGGGTCGACCTGGTCGGTGATCACGTTCTGGTAGACGCGGCTGCCGAGGCGGGTGACGCGGATGCCCTGGATGTTGTCGACCGGGCCGTCGGGGATGTTGATGTTCAGCAGCGAGCCCTTGCGCAGGGGGAAGGCCAGGATGTCGTCGATGGCCGCGCGGATGAAGGCCGCGGCGCCCGAGAAGTCGGTCGGATGCCAGGCCGCGAGGCTGAAGGCGTAGCTCGGGATGTTGAACATGGTGCCTTCCATGGCGGCGGCCACGGTGCCGGAGTAGATGACGTCCTCGCCCATGTTCGGCCCGTGGTTGATGCCGCTCATGACGACGTCGGGCGGATCGGAGCGCAGGATCTTCTCCATGGCCACCAGCACGCTGTCGGTGGGCGTGCCGGTGACGGCGTAGCGGCCGGGCCCGTGGTCGATGATGCGCAGCGGCGAGGTGAGCGTCAGGCTGTGGCTCGAGGCGCTCTGCTGGTCGTGGGGCGCGACGACGGTCACGCGGTAGCCGTCCAGGGAGCTGATGGCGTCGACGAGAACGCCGAGACCGTGGGCGTCGATGCCGTCGTCGTTGGAGATCAGGACGTGCTTCATGGGCTACTCCCGGCTGGTCAGAAGCATGAAGACGAGCCGGAAGAAGCGGCCCGTGTCGACGAACGGGTTGATGGAGCTGACTTCGTCGCCGTACACCGTGGTGATGGGCGCCGACCCGATGCGGTGGCCGCGGCGCGCCAGGCGCACCAGGATCTCGGACTCCGAATCGTAGCGGCTGGTGCGCAGCACCAGGCCGGCGAAGCAGGCCACGCGGTACAGGCGGTACCCGTTCTGGCTGTCGGGGATCTCGCAGCCGGCCAGGCGGCTGATGACCCAGCTCGTGAACAGGTTGGTCATCTTGCGCAGCCAGGGCATGTCGGCGGTGGCCGCCATGCGCGTGCCGACGACCACGTCGAGGCCGCCCTGGTCGGCGGCGTCGCGAAAGCCCTGCATCTCCTCGGGCAGGTGCTGCCCGTCGCTGTCCATGGTGAAGACCCAGGCGAGGTTCTCGCGCTGGGCCCAGGCGTAGCCCGTCTTGAGGGCCTCGCCCTTGCCCTTGTTCACCTCGTGCACCGCGACCTCGGCGCCGGCGGCCCGGGCGGCGTCGGCGGTGCCGTCGGAACTGCCGTCGTCGACCACGAGCACCCGCACGTCGGGCTGGGCGGCCCGGATCCGGCCGATCACGTCGGGCAGGAAGCGGGCGGCGTTCAGGGCGGGCAGGATGGCTCCGTACGTCATCAGCGTCTACCAGGGCCGCGGCGGCGACGAGTCGGGTGTGCGGGACGGGATCCGGCTTTCCAGCATATCCGCGCCGGGGGCGCGTGTCATGGGAAAAGCCGCGCCGAGGGGGATCAGGCCGCCTGCGGACGAATTCCGTCCCCTTCGCCCCGAAACGAAAAACTGCCCCGAAGGGCAGTCGAAGGGTTGATCTGGTCGGGACGGCGAGATTCGAACTCGCGACCCCTTGCCCCCCATGCAAGTGCGCTACCGGGCTGCGCCACGTCCCGACCTGATCGAGCGGACAAAATAATACGCTGTCCCGACATCGACAAGAACCAAATCGGCGCTCAGCCCTCGCCTTTCATGGCCTTGGGGGCCGTCGGCGCGGTCTCGGCCTTCAGTTCCCGCACGAGCCGCAGGATCTCGCCCAGTTCGGCCTTGAGGTAGGCCAGGCGCTCCGGATCGGACATGCTCTCGAAGCCGAGGGTCATCTGGGTCTGGGCCGGAATCTCCGCCTCGGCCGGCTTGGCCTTCCGCTGCTCGCGGAGGGCCTTGCGGGCGCCGGCGATCTTGAAGCCCTGTTCGTACAGGAGCTCCTTGATGGCGAAGATCTCGTCGATGTCCGGGGCCCGGTAGCGGCGGCTGCCGGTGCGGGTCTTGCGCGGTTTCAGGCTGGGGAATTCCCCCTCCCAGTAGCGCAGGACATGGGCCTTGATGCCCGTGATCCCGGCCACCTCGGAGATGGAATAGTAGAGCTTGCTCGGGTAGTCGGGTTTGCCCGCCATGTCTCCGGTCACTTCCGATGGGCGCTGTTTTCCCCCGCACGCCCCCTGTGGGCGGCGATTCCCCGCGCCGTCATCCGTCTGCCTCGTCCCGCAGCTCCCGCTCCATCAGTTCGCGCATGGCCTGCCGCGGTGGTTTCCCGGAGAATAACACATCGTGAACCTGTTTGGTAATAGGAAGTTCGACCCCCAACTTCTCGGATAACTTCAATGCCGCCCGGGTCATATGGACGCCTTCGACGACCTGGATCGATCCGGCCAGGATCTCGTCGGGGGTGCGGGGCCCCTGGGTGACGGCCTCGCCGAAGTTGCGGTTGCGGGAATGGCGGCTGATGCAGGTGGTGATCATGTCGCCGATGCCGGCCAGGCCGAAGAAGGTCTCCTTGCGCCCGCCGAGGGCGCAGCCGAGGCGCGCGAGCTCGAACATGCCGCGGGTCATGAGGGTGCCGCGGGTGTTGTCCCCCGCCCCGAGGCCGTCGGCCATGCCCACGGCCAGGGCGATGATGTTCTTGAAGCCCGACGCGATCTCGACTCCGGCCATGTCGTCGTTGGTGTAGACGCGGAAGAAGGGTCCGGCGATCCAGGTCTGCCAGTGGCTCCAGTCGCCGCCCGGGCCGCCGGAGAGGACCACGGCGGTCGGCTGCTCGAGCGCGACCTCTTCGGCGTGGCTGGGGCCGAGCAGCACGGCGACCGGGTGCTGGTCGGCGATGCCGGCCTGGGTCAGCTCCTCGCCGATGACCTCGCTGATGCGCTCGAGGGTGCTGACCTCGAATCCCTTGGCCATGTTCACGATCGGCGCCCCGGCGCGGAAACGGGACGAAGCCGCGACCTTGCGCATGACCTCGCGGACGACCTGGCTCGGCACCACCACGAAGACGATGTCGGCGTCGCGCAGGGTGTCGTCCAGATCGAGGGTGGCGCGCATGTTGGGCGGCAGGCGGATGTCGCCGAGGAAGTCGGGATTGGTGCCGGTCTGGTTGATGGAATCGACCTGCCTGGCGTCGATGCCCCACAGGACGACGCGCTCCCACTTGTGGCAGAGATGGCGGCCGAACGAGGTGGCCCAGCTGCCCGTGCCCAGCAATGCGGCTTTCATGGCGTCCTTTCGGTCGGCGTCAGGAGGTCGGCGGCGCGCCGTCGTCGTCCGGGCCCGGGGCCGGTCCGCCCCCGATGCGCCCCTCGGTTCCTGCCCGCAGACGGGCGATGTTGGTGCGGTGCTTGAAGATCACCCAGCCGCAGATGAGCAGCGTGAAGGCGATGATCGTCTTGGACGTCTCCAGCGATTTCAGCTCGAAGAAGAAGACCGCCAGGGGCAGCACGCTGGCCGCGGTGATGCTGGCCAGGGAGACGATGCGGGTCGTGGCGAAGACGGCGCCGAACGCGGCCAGGGTGACCAGGACCGCGAAGGGCTCCAGGACCGCGAAGGCCCCGCCGGTGGTGGCGACGCCCTTGCCGCCGTGGAAGCCCACGAAGGGGCTGAAGGTGTGGCCCATGGCCGACACGAAGCCGGCGAAGATGCGGAACAGGTCGGGCGTGATGTGGAACGGCGTGGGTTCGCCCTCGGGCCAGGTGTTCACGAGGGCCGTCATGAGGGCCACCGCGCCCGCCCCCTTGGCCATGTCGAGCACCAGGCAGAGGATGCCCCAGCCCGGCCCGAGGGTGCGGAAGACGTTGGTGGCGCCCAGGTTGCCGCTGCCGTGCTGGCGCAGGTCGATGCCCTTGACCTGCTTGCCGATGATGAAGCTGAACGGGATCGAACCGAGGCCGAATGCCAGCAGGAGGAAGAGGATCAGCAGCATGGAGTCCCTTGTCGGTGTGCGGTGACGACATCGTCCCGGGTGCGCGGGGCGCCCGGCGCAGCGGCGATCAGTGCTTTTTCATCTTCACAAAAATCCGGCTGCCCGTAAAGCCGTATTCCTTCCGCAGCTGGTTGTTGATGAATCGCAGGTAATTGCGGGCGAAGAACTTCGGCTCGTTCACGCTCATCAGGAAGGTGGGCGGGGCCGACTCGATCTGGGTCGTGTAGTAGATCTTGCCGACACCTCCCCCGTGGGCCCGCGGCTGCTGGAACGACACGATGCGCTCCATGACCGCGTTGACCTCGCTCGTGGAGACGCGCTTCTGCCGGTTCTCGTGGACCTCCCACACCTTTTCCATGATGCGGCCGGTGCGCTGCTTGGTCAGGGCGCTGATCATGAACCAGGGCGCGTAGGTGAGGAACGGGACGTCCTGGCAGAACTTCTCCCAGTGCTCGTTGTGGGTGTTGGTCTCCTTGCTGACCAGGTCCCACTTGTTGAAGATGACCACCACGCCCTTGCCCTGGTCGTGGATCATGCCGGCGATCTTGGCGTCCTGGTTGGCCGAGCCGGCGGCCGCGTCGACGATGAACACCGCCACGTCGCACTGTTCGAGGGCCCGGATCGAGCGCATGTTGCTGAAGACCTCGATGGCCTCGGTGACCTTGGACTTGCGGCGCAGGCCGGCGGTGTCGATGAGGCGGATCGTCTTGCCGTGCCACTTGAGGTCGGTGTGGACCGAGTCGCGCGTGGTGCCGGAGATCTCGCTCACGAGGGCGTGGTTGTGGCCCGTGAGGATGTTCAGCACGCTGCTCTTGCCCACGTTGGGGCGGCCCACGATGGCGACGCGGCAGTCGCAGGGCGTCTCGACCTCGTGCTGCGGAAAGCCCGCCACGACGCTGTCCAGCAGGTCGCCCACGTTGTGGCCGTGCAGGGCGCTGATGCCCACGGGCTCGCCCAGGCCCAGCTTGTAGAACTCGTGCACGGCGTGCTGCTCGCTCTCCTTCTCGAGCTTGTTCACGCACAGCACCACCGGCTTGTTCTTGCGGCGCAGATCGCGGGCGATGGCCTCGTCCCAGGCCATGGGCCCCACCTTGCCGTCGACGAGGAAGAGCACCACGTCGGCGTCGTCGATGGCGTGCTGGGCGATCTCGGTGACGACGGCGTCGAAGTCGGACACCGTCTCGCCGAAGGGGATGATGCCGCCGGTGTCGAGCAGGATGAAGGGGTGGCCGGCCCAGTCGGTGGTCTCGGTGATGCGGTCGCGCGTCACACCGGCGGTCTCGTGCACGACCGAGCGCCTCTCCCCGATGATCCGGTTGAAGAGGGTCGACTTGCCGACGTTGGGGCGGCCGACGATGGCCACGGTGCGCAGCGCCACGGTTTTTCTCCTGCCGCAGGTGCCGCCGGGCAAGCCGGTTGGGCGGCGGGGTTCAAGTGTCTTCTTTGAGATCGCGGGCGGGCGCCCGGGACCGGACGCCGCCGTCGAAACTAGCCCAGCCGCCGCCAGAAATCAACAAAACCGTCCTCCTCGCCCAGGTGCAGGCGATGGGGCTGGTCGGCGCCGATCTCCGCGAGGGTCATGCCGTCGAGGGTCAGGCCGTCGGCGTTGATGACGCGGGGGCTGAAGACGACCGTGCGCACCGGGTCGGGCGGCAGCTGCAGCAGGGCCCGCCTGAGGTCGGCGCCGGTGAGGAGCCCGGCCACGGTGACGGTGTGACCGTAGAAGCGGTTCTCCACCCCCACCACCTCCACGGGCGGCAGGCCGGGCCGGTCCAGGACGGGGGCGAACTCGCGGCGCCAGGCCCGGGCGGCCAGTTCCCCCGTGAGCACCGTCAGCGGTTGGCGGGGCTCGTCGCCGTCCTCGGCGGCCCAGTCCAGTTCCTCGGCCCAGGTGTCGCGCAGGCGGCAGGTCAGGCCGATGGCGTTGTCCACCTGCCAGAAGCCGTCGTAGGTGGCCGCGGCCGGGAAGGGGCGCTCGGCCGCGAGGAAGAATTCATCGCTGAGATAGACGAAGCTGTAGCCGAGCCGCTCGCGGGCCTCGGCCTGCCAGCCGGCCACCTGGTCGACGACCTCGGCGGCCAGGGCGGGGGTGACGGGATCGAGCTTCGTCAGGCCCTTGCGGTGGGCGCTGAGGCCGACCGGCACGATGGCCAGCGACTTGACGCCTCCCGGCGGCTGCTCGGCGTCGGCGGCCGCCACCACGTCGCTGTAGTCGGGCAGTCCCTCGTCGGTGCGCTCGTAACCGTAGCCGCGCTCGCACACGGTGGTAAAGGCCTCCTCGCCGTCGGCCACGGGCACGCCCAGTTCGAGCAGGTCCCGGAAGGTGCGCTCGAGGATGGCGCCGTCGTTCCAGCCCGGGCAGAGCACCACCTGGGTGTGGATCTCGATGCCCGCCTCGCCCAGCTCGCGCAGCATGGCGATGATGTCGAAGCGACGCTTGATGCCGAGCATGCGCGTGCGCACGTCGATGTCCGTGGCGTGCACCGAGACGTAGAGCGGGCTCATGCGCTGCTCGATGATGCGCTGGAAGCCCTTGCGGTTCATGCTCGTCAGGGTGATGTAGTTGCCGTAGAGGAAGCTGAAGCGGTAGTCCTCGTCCTTGACGTAGATCTGGTCGCGCATGCCGGCAGGGTTCTGATCGATGAAGCAGAACACGCAGTCCGCGGCGCAGGTCTTGAACTCCATGGGCGCGAAGCAGTCGGTGACGCGGTCGATGTCGGCCGGATCCATGACCACGCGGCAGATCTCGCCGGTGCGCCGGCGGATGTGCAGGGTGGTGCGCTTCTCCTCGGGCGCGTAGTAGTAGAGGTCGAGGATGTCCTCGATGGGACGACCGTCGAGGTGGGTGATGTGGTCGCCCGGCTGCCAGTCGTGCAGGGCGTCCAGTGGCCGGGGAAAGCTGCGGATCAGGGTGATCATCGGCCCAAGAAAGCACCGCCGCCCGTCGGGCGCAACCTCGCTGCGCACGGGCGGTTGGCCGCCGCACCGGCGGGGTTGACACGGACCCGGGCCCGGTATAGCTTTCCCTCTCCCGGAGCGGGTGTAACTCAGCTGGTAGAGTTCCAGCTTCCCAAGCTGGCAGTCGCGGGTTCGAGCCCCGTCGCCCGCTCCAGATCTCCCCCTTTTTCGCCTTCGCTGTTTTTCGCCAGCGCCCCCCTTTTTTTCTTTTGAAATGAAGATGTTATTCACTTGACAGGCGGTCCGGGGATCTCCTACCATGGTCGAGGCGGTTGATCCGCCCCTCGCCCCCGGGGCTCCGCCCCCTCGCCCGCTTCGAAGTCCTCGCCCGGCTCAGGACCAGCACCAGTGTGCGCCGCCCCATGGGCGGCAGCGGGAGTACCAACGTGAACCTGCGGCTTTCGGCCCCCTGCGTGGCCTTCGCCTTCGCCCTTCTCTGCACGTCCGGCCCGGCGCTCGCCTTCCATGATGGCGGCGTCGCCGAGTGCGCCGGCTGCCACACCATGCACAACAGCCAGGACGGCGCCCTCGTGGACACCGCCAACCCGAACGGCAACGCCTACCTGCTGAACAACGGCAACGCCACCGACACCTGCCTGCAGTGCCATGCGGGCTACGGCCAGTTCGCTGACGGCGCCGGCTTCGGCCCCGGCGGCGACTTCGCCTGGGTCACGAAGACCTTCACCTGGTCGGCCCACGGTCATACCAGCACCAGCGAAGGCGACAGCCATGGTCACAACGTCATCTCCCCGGCCTACGGCATCGCCCAGGACGCGACGCTGACCACGGCCCCGGGCGGCGACTTCCAGGCCCAGTACCTGCGCTGCACCAGCTGCCACGACCCCCACG